>JBEPXK010000277.1:0-5584 GCA_041641915.1 Planctomycetota bacterium | reverse complement strand
AGCAGGTGCAGGGCACGGTCGTGCTCGCCGGCGGCGGCGGCGCTCCGCGCCTGGCGCAGCAGCTGCGCGGCGGCCTCGCCGAGCAGGACCCGGTTGGCCTCCGCCGCGCGCTGCGCCGGTGGTGGCAGCCAGGGTTCGGGGGTGTCGGCGGTCTGCGCGGTCGCCGACGGTGGCGGTGGCGATGCGTCTGGCTGCGCCGTGGCGGTCGCGGGGGGCGGGTCCTCGGTCGCGGCGGGGGTGTTGGTGGCCTGCGGCGTTGCGCTGTCGTCTGCGGCCGCCTCGGTCGGGGGGGTGGCCGGTTCGACGACCTGCTCCGCCGCGATGGTCGCCGGTGCCTCGGTGGACGGCTCCGCGTCGACCGCGGCGATCTCCGGCTGCGAATCGGGCGGTGCCGGCGGGGTCCAGGCTTCGCTGCGGGCGCGGTTGCCCACCCGGTCGCGTGCGACCAGCCGCACGCGCGCGGTGGGTGCGACGACCAGCGTATCGCTACCGGACGCGGGGCGCGCCGGTTCGAGGTCGGTCCAGGTGGTGCCGCCGCTGCTGACCTGGAGCACCACCGGCCGTGCGGGCAGATGCTGGTCGCGGACCTTCCAGGTGACGGCGAGCGGGCGGTGGTCGTCGTCGCCCGGCTGCGGCTCGAGGGCGAAGGCGAGGATCGTTGGCGGCGTGGCGTCGACGACCACGCTGGCGGCCGGTTCGTCGCCGGGTTGCGGTCCGGCTTCGGTGGTCCCGTCGGCGTAGCTGGCGACGGTGATGAAGCCATAGGTGCCGTCTTGCTGGGCCTGGAAGTCGAATACCACCGGTTCGCGCGAGGGCTCCGGCCGGGTGATGGTTGTGGCCTTGCGCCAGGACGCGCCGCCGTCCTCGCTGACCCACAGGGTGGCGGCGGTGACCTGGCCGATGGCGGTGGTCGAGAGCCGCACCGGGATCCGGGTCCGCGCAGTCACCGGCGGTTCGGCAGCTCCGGTCGCGGACAGGACGCCCAGCGCCAGGATGAGGGTCAGCAGGGGCTTCGGATGGCAGCGTGCCGGGGGCATGACGACTCCTCGGTTTCGGGTGCGCCGGGCGATTCGATCCATGGCGCCGCCGCGCTGCAAGCGCGCGTCGGGCCGCAAGACGACGCACCCTCGCGATACTTGTACCGCCGGGCGGACGGCTTTCACCCCGATTCGGCTGCGCCCGGTTCCGCGCAGCGCGGTTGTGGTGCCCGGCGTACGGCGTCGGCGCAGAGCTCGGCGAGCCGCGTGGCATCGGTCGGTGCGAAGGCCGCTTCGACCTGCAGCACGCGGGTGTCGCCGGGCAGCGGCAGTCCGGCGAGCTTGACCGCGTCCTTGGCCGTGACCACCAGCGTGGCGGCGTGCTCGCGGGCCCGCTCGGCCAGGAAGTGGGCGTCGGCCTCGGTGTAGGCGTGGTGATCGGGATAGCGTTCGCTGCCGCGCACATCCATGCCCAGCGCGCGGGCGGTGGCTTCGAAACCGGCGGGATGCCCGAGTCCGGAGGCGAGCAGGACCGGTGCGCCGGCCAGGGCGCTCGGTGGCGCGCTCGGCCCCGGCCCGGTCAGCGGTACCAGCCCGGTGGGGCGATGATGGCAACGCAACAACGGCAGGCCGAAGCGGTTCAGCCGTCGTTCCAGCGCCGCGAGCCGCCGGGGAGGGATCTGGTCTGCGCGGGTGAGCACCAGTGCCGTGGCCCGGTGCAGGGCCGTGAAGGGCTCGCGCAGCCGGCCGAGCGGGAAGACCGCATCGCGTGGGAGGATGCCCGGCCGGGTGGCGTCGATGCAGACCAGATCGCAATCGCGGTGCAGCCGGCGGTGCTGGAAGCCGTCGTCGAGCACGAGGGTGTCGGCGCCGGCAGCCAGGGCGCGCTGCCCGGCCGCGTGGCGGTCGGGATCGCAGACCACCGGGCAGTCGAGGGTGCGGGCTTCGTCATTGGCCGCACCGTCGCCGGCGTAGCCGCGGCTGAGCACCATCGGCCGGCGATCGGCGGCACGCAAAGCGGCGATGAGAGCGGCGACTACCGGGGTCTTGCCGGTGCCGCCGAGGCTGAGATTGCCGACGCCGATCACCGGCGCCGGCAGGCGGTGGATCGGCAGCCAGCGCCGGTCGTAGGCATGATTGCGCAGGTCGACCGCCGGGCGTAGCGCGAGCCAGGCGGGCAGCAGCAGCCAGCGCGCGGGGCCGTCGAGCAGCCGTTCACCGCGGCGGCCATGGGTCGCGATCGATGCCCCGGCGCTGGCCATGACCTGTCAGAGCGTCGCGGTTTCGAGGAAGCTGGGAGCCGGTCCGCGGTGGAGATGGATCGCGCGGTGGCGCGGGTCGAGCACTGCCACCAGGGCCACGCGCTGCGGGTAGTTGTCGGGGTCGTCGAAGAAGGCGTCGATGCCGAGTTCGTCGGGAGCCAACGAGGCGTCGATCTGCTGCAGGTCGGCCAGGGACAGCCGCCGCGCGAGCGCGGCGAGCTGAGCCAGACGCTTACGGGAGGTTGGATCGACCTGGGCGGCGCAGGTGGCGGCGATGCCGCGATCGAGCGCGTGGTTGGTGTGCACCCGGCAGATGTCCTCCTGCGGCGCGGGCAGGTAGGCGGTGCGTTCGCCGCTGGCCTCCGCGCTGACCCGCCGGCCGTCGCGGTCGAGCACGTGGAAACAGCAGCCGCCCATCCGGGGGGCGGCGCGCAGGCGCGCGCGTGCGTCCTCGTAGGTCGGCGCGTCGAGCAGGCCGCAGAGCTGGAACAGGGTGGGGATGCCGCCGGCCTGGGCGTCGGTCACCCGCAGGTCGTTGCAGCTGACGGCGAGGTTGGCTTCGCTGATTCCGGCGATCGGCGCCAGCCCGCCGAGGGTCAGGGTCAGCGTGGAGGGACCGTGGTCGGGGATCCGGCGGAGGATGACCACGTAGGGCGTGAGGTCGGGGGGCAGGAACCATTCGAATACCTGGCACGGCGCCTGGAGCGAGCTCGCGCCGGGGGGCAGGATCAGGGTCGAGGAGTTGCAGGCGGGGATCGGCGCGCGCAGCAGGCTGAGCAGGTCCTGGAAGGCGAGCACCAGCAGCAGGTCCTGGAACTGGAGGTCGCAGACCTCGGCTACCGCCTTGAGCTCCATCCACATCGGCGGCTCGTAACGGGCCATGGCATCGGCAGCGGGCGCGAGCAGACGGTGGAGACTGTCCAGGTCCGCGCGCAGGGTCGCGGTGTCGCCCGGATGGCCGGCGTAGTCCGCGCCCCATTCGCGCAGCTTCTTGAGCTGCTCCTGGACCAGGACCTGGATCCGCGGCTTGAGGCGCTTGCCCACGCTCTTGCCCATGGTGTGCGGCGTCCCGGTGACGGTGATCATCGGGATCCCCGCCAGGCTCTCGCCCTGCAGGAAGGCCGGGGTGTGGTCGTCGACGTCCAGGGTCCTAGCTCCTCCGGTCGCGCCCGTGTGCGCGCTCGCCGGTTGTAAGGTGACGCCTTCGCTCTAGGCTCTTGTCCGGGTGACGAGACTGGGTTTACTCCGCTCGTCCATGGACGCAACGCCGTACCCGCAGCATTCTCTCTCGCCCCGGAGGCCCCGGGCCACGCGCCGACTCCCGTGAACCCCTGGCTCTTCCCCGTATCGGTGATCATCAGCCTGTTCAGCGTGCTCTCACGCGAGGCGATGGAGGAGTTCAGCTTCTCCGATGCTGAGGAGTTGCTGCGCAAACGCGGCAAGACCCGGCAACTCGGGGATCGGATGGAGGCCTTCGCCCACCATCTGCGGCATTACGTCTTCGCTTTTCGTCTGATCGACTACTCCGCGCGCTCGCTGGTCGCGGCCGCGGTCTACGTCTGGGCCTTCGCCATCGCCGACGGCGCCGCGGCCTGGGCGACCTTCGCCCTGACCATCGCCGCGTTCCTGTTCCTTGCCGAGATCGTGGTCCGCCCCCTCGGCGCCGCCTGGTCCGAACCGTTGGCCCTGGTGCTACATCGGGTCTGGGCCGGGTTGGCTGCGGTGCTGTGGGTGCCGCTGTGGCCCTTCCGCGTCTGTACCCGGGCGATGGAGCATCTGGTGCGCGGCGGCGAGCAGGAGACGCCCGAGGAGCAGGCCGAGGACGAGATCATGGCCGCGGTCTCGCTCGGGGAGGCCACCGGCCAGATCGAGGAGCAGGAACGCGACATGATCGAGGCGGTGCTCAACCTCGGCGACCTGACCGTCGAGCGCCTGATGACGCCGCGGACCGAGATGAACGCCTGCAGCCTCGAGTTGGGTACCGCCGGCGCGCTGGAGTTGGCCAAGGAAACCGGCCACAGCCGGCTGCCGGTCTACGAGGAGAGTCGTGACAACATCCGCGGCGTGCTCTACGTCAAGGATCTCATCGGGCTCGACGCCGAGCACCTGCCGCCGTTCGCGGATCTCCTGCGTCCGCCGGTGTTCATCCCCGCCTCGAAGAACGTCGCCGATCTGCTGACCGAGTTCCGCCGCAACCGTGTCCACCTCGCCATCGTGCTCGACGAATACGGCGGCACCGCCGGGCTGATCACCATCGAAGACATCATCGAGGAGGTCTTCGGCGACATCGACGACGAGTACGACGAGATTGGCGAGGCCGAGGTACGGACCCTCGCCGACAGCACCTACGACCTCGATGCGCGGATGAAGGTCGATGAGGTCAACGAACGCTTCGACTGCAACCTGCCCGAGAGTGATCGCTACGAGAGCCTGGGCGGCCTGCTCACCGCCCAGCTCGGCCACATCCCCGATACCGGCAGCATCTGGGAGGTCGACGGTGCGCGGCTGACCGTGCTCGAGGCCAGCGACCGCCGGGTGCGCCGGGTGCGGCTGGCGCGGATCGAGGAGGAGGCGTCGAACGCCTGAGCCGCCGATCTGCGTCCGCGGTTCGGCGGCACGCCCCGGGCGTCAAAAGCGGCTTGCAATCGTCGGGGCGCTCCTATCTTGCGCCCTCCCCGATCCCGGAGCGCCCCGGAGGGTCAACGCAGATGGCCAAATCGACCAATGGTAGCCCGAAATGTCCTTTCAAGAAGGACGAACTCAAAAAATGGCGCGGTATCCTGTGCGCCAAGCTCGAGGACATCAACGCCGACATCAATGACCTGATGCGCGATGCGATGGACTTCGAGGACGGGCATACGACCCCGACCCATCAGGCCGACCGCGGCACCGATGTCGACATGCAGGACATGAGCCTGGGCAACATCGGCAACGAGTCCGAGATCCGCTGGCAGATCAAGCGCGCCCTGCGCAAGATCGACCACGAGCAGCCGCTGCCCTACGGTATCTGCGAGCACACCGGCAAGCCGATCCCCAAGATCCGACTGCAGGTGATCCCCTGGACGCCGCTGAGCATCGAAGCGGTTCAGGCCATGGAGGAAGAGGGGCTCGAAGTCCAGGATATGTTGCTCGAGGACTGAGGTTTTTTTCAGAGGGGGCGCTGCCCCCTCGCGCCTTCGGCGCATACCCCCACGGCCTCGGTCGCCCTTCGCCAGCTCCGCTGGCGTTTCCGCCGTCCCTCCGGGCCCGGCTTCCTCGCTGTCGCTCGTCGCGCTCCACCGGCCGCCGGCCCCACCGGGGCCGGCTATCGCTGCGCGATGCCGGTTCCGCCCTCCGGCCCATTTT
>JBEPXK010000276.1:0-5679 GCA_041641915.1 Planctomycetota bacterium | reverse complement strand
CGATCGCCTGGGGCCGGCGACGGCCGTCGCTGCCGGGTGCGCCGAGTTCATAGCGCAGGCATTCGACCGCCTGCACCCGGCCCTGGTCGTCGCCGATGATCCGCTTGACGTTCTGGAGGAAGCGGAAGTCGATGCCCTCCTCCTCGGCGTGCTCGAGCTCCTCGACGCGGGCGGGCATCTGCTCGCGGGTGCGGCGGTAGATCACCGACACGCTCTCGGCGCCCATGCGCAGCGCAGTGCGCGCGGCGTCCATCGCCACGTTGCCGCCGCCGATCACCGCCACTCGGCGCGAAGACAGCAAGGGGGTGTCGGCCTCGCGCGTCCAGGCCTTCATCAGGTTGACCCGGGTGAGGTATTCGTTGGCCGAGTAGACTCCGACGAGGTGTTCGCCCGGCAGGTCGAGGAACAGCGGCAGCCCGGCGCCGGTGCCGATGAACGCGGCGTCGAAGCCGTCTTGGGCGAGCAGGTCGTGGAGCTTGCGGGTGCGGCCGACCACGAAATCGGTGCGGATCTCCACGCCCATCGCCAGCAGGGCTTCGATCTCGGCGGTGACGATGTCCTTGGGCAGGCGGAACTCGGGGATGCCGTAGATCAGCACGCCGCCGGGCTGGTGGAAGGCTTCGAGGATCACCGCCTGGTGACCGGCGCGTTGGACATCGGCTGCGACCACCAGGCTGGCGGGACCGCTGCCGACGATCGCCACCTTCCTGCCGGTCGACGGTGCGCAGCTCGGCACGGCGATGCCCTGCGCGCGCTCGCGATCGGCGGCGTAGCGCTCCAGCCGGCCGATCGACACCGCCTGTTCGGGATCCTTGAGTGCCTTGCCGACAGTGCAGCGCTCCTGGCACTGGCTCTCCTGCGGGCAGACCCGGCCGCAGATCGCCGGCAGCAGGTTGTCCTGTTTGATGATCCGGATCGCGGTGGCGTCGTCGCCTTCGGCGAGCGCGCCGATGAAGCCGGGGATGTCGACTCGTACCGGGCAGCCGGCGACGCAGGGGGCCTTGGCGCAGCGCAGGCAACGCATGGCCTCGATCCGTGCCTGGGCCTCGCTGTAGCCGGTGGCGACCTCGTCGAAGTTGCTCCGGCGCGCCTGCGGATCCTGGGTCGGCATCGGTTGGGCCGGGATCTCGCGGCGCTCGCGGGCGGTCGGTTCGCGCTCGGCGTAGGCCGCGCGCAGCCGTTCGAGGATGTCTTCGGCCGGGGGCGGGGTCTCGCCGCTGCTCATGCTTTGGCCTCCGGGTCCAAGCTGGGCAGGCCGAGCTCGAGGTGGCAGCGATGGTGCGCTTCCTCCTCTTCGGCGCGGTAGGCGCCGAGGCGCAGCATCGCGGTGTCGAAGTCGACCTCATGGCCGTCGAACTCGGGCCCGTCGACGCAGGTGAAGCGCGTCTCGCCGCCGACACTCACCCGACAGCCGCCACACATGCCGGTGCCGTCGATCATGATCGAGTTGAGCGAGACCACGGTGTGGATGCCGAAGGGGCGGGTGGTCTCGGCGCAGTACTTCATCATCACCGGCGGCCCGATCGCGACCACCTCGTCGGGCGGCGTCTGGCTGCGGCAGTGCTCGGCCAGGGGCTCGGTGACCAGCGCCTTGCGCCCGAGCGAGCCGTCGTCGGTGCAGAGCACCAGTTCGTCGGCCAGGGCGGCGAACTCCTCGCGCAGGATCATCAGCTCGGCGTTGCGCGCGCCGAGGATCACGCTCACCGTGTTGCCGGCCTGCTTGTGCGCCTTGGCGATCGGGTGGAGGGGGGCGGCGCCGATGCCGCCAGCGACGCAGGTCACCCGGCCGACCGGAGCGATGTGCGTCGGTTGACCCAGCGGGCCGAGGACGTGAGGGATGTGGTCGCCGACCCCACGCGCGGCGAGCAGGTGGGTGGTGCGGCCGACAGACTGGAAGATCAGCGTGATCGTGCCCGCCGCGGGGTCGGCGTCGGCGATGGTCAGCGGGACCCGTTCGGCGAAGTCGTCGAGCTGGACGATCACGAACTGGCCCGGCGCACGTTCGCGCGCCACATCCGGTGCGTGGACGCGGAAGCGGTGGACGGACGGAGCGATCTGTTCGGTGGCGAGAATCGCGTGCATGGGCTCAGCGGGGGGTTCGAGGTAACGGTGGCCCAACGGTGTCGGGATGCCCGCGGCGCCTGCAAGCGCCGATCACGGGAGCGTTGACGGGTGCGCGCTGTGCTATGATTCACAACGGTCACCGGAGCGGCGGGAATCTGCACCATCGCCCACGCGACTCCCGCGCTCTACACTCAATGACAAAAACGTCATTGAGGCGCTGTGGGCGCGCTCTAGAAGAGGACCGACCGGAACGGCTCGACGGAGGCATCCGGTATCATCACCCGAACAAGGAGTCATCGATGCTGCAATGGACCAAGAACAACGACGCCCTGGGCACCGTGAACCGCGGGATTCCCTGCGAATCGGGGTTGTGCACCCTCTGCGTCGCCGACTGCAAGGGCAAGTGCGAGACCTGGCTCTCGTCGTTGATGGGGCGCAAGCTGCTCTATCCGCGGGAGTTCGGCAAATCGACCTCCGGCAGCGGCAACGTCTCCTCGCTCGGCGTCGGCTACCACTCGTTGCGCATCCAGGGCTATCCCTATGGCGCCGGCGGGCTGGCTCCCGGGCTGAGCCGCGATCCCGATGATTGTGTGTTCCCCAACGTCGACATCAGCACTGGTTTCGGTCGTTCGGTGACAACCAAGTGCCGTATCCCGATCATGACCGGTGCGCTCGGATCGACCTTCATCGCGGCCAAGTATTGGGACGGCTTCGCGGTCGGCGCCGCGCTCTGCGGTTTCCCCATCGTCGTCGGCGAGAACGTGGTCGGCGTCGACAAAGAGGCCAGGATCGAGAACGGCAAGGTGGTCGCGGCGCCCGAGCTCGATCGACGGGTCGACACCTTCTTCCGCTATCACGACGGCCACGGCGCGATCATCGTCCAGCTCAACGTGGAGGACACGCGCAACGGCGTCGCCGAGTACCTCGCCGAGAAGTACGGCGACAAGATCATCATCGAACTCAAGTGGGGCCAGGGCGCCAAGGACATCGGCGGCGAGATCCAGGTCACCGACATCGAGTACGCCAAGTTCCTCAAGCGCCGCGGCTACGTGGTCGACCCCAACCCGCTCGATCCGGTGGTCGAGGCCGCCTACGAGCACCGCGCGGTGACCAGTTTCGCCCGGCACAGCCGTCTCGGCGGGACCGACATCGATTCTCCGGCCGGCGTGCGCGAAGCGTTCATGGCCGAGGTGCAGCGCCTGCGCGGGCTCGGCTTCACCCGCATCAGTCTGAAGACCGGCGCCTACGGCATGGAGGGCCTGGCGATGGCGCTGCGTTTCGCCGCGGACGCCAAGCTCGACCTGTTGACCATCGACGGCGCCGGCGGCGGTACCGGGATGAGCCCGTGGAACATGATGGAGCACTGGGGCGTGCCCTCGCTGCCGCTGCACGCCAAGACCCACGAGTACTGCAAGCTGCTCGAGGCCAAGGGGGTGCAGGTGCCCGACATCTCGCTCGGCGGCGGCTTCGCTCGCGAGGAGCACATCTACAAGGCCATCGCCCTTGGCGCGCCGTACACCAAGCTGGTGTGCATGGGCCGGGCGCCGATGATCCCGGGCTTCCTCGGCGCGAACATTGAAGGCGTGTTCAAGCCGGAACGCCGGGCCGAACTCAACGGCCACTGGGAGCAGCTGCCGCCGAGTGTGACCAAACTCGGCAAGTACCCCGAGGAGATCTTCAGCGCCTGGGAGGCGGTGAAGAACAAGGTCGGCGCCGACGAGATGGATAACATCCCCTTCGGCGCGGTCGCCATGTACGGCTACGCCGACAAGCTTGCTTGCGGCCTGCAGCAGTTCATGGCCGGGGCGCGCAAGTTCTCGCTCGAGAATGTCTCGCGCGACGACCTGATGGCGGCCAACCGCGAGACCGCGGCCGAGACCGGTTTGAGCTACATGACCGACGCCCTCGACGAGCGCGCGCGCGCGATCCTCGAAGGTTGATGCTTTGTTGCTCAGGGGCTTCGCCCCTACGGCCTCTTCGCACGCGCGCGTGCGAAGAGGCCTACCCCTCTGGCTTTGTCGTGCTTCCCGTGGATCGGCATGGCCGCTCCACGGGTGGGGTCTCAGTAGGCGAAGGCTTCGAGCCGGGCGGCGGGCAGGCGCGAGGGCCGGTCCATCAGCCAGGCGTCGACGTTGCGGGCGACCTCGCGACCTTCAGCGATGCCCCAGACCACCAGGCTCTGGCCCCGGCGGCAGTCGCCGCAGGCGAACAGGCCCGGTACTGAGCTCATCCGGTTCAGCGGATCGGTGGCGACAGTGCCACGGTCGTCGCGTTCGACGCCGCAGTCATCGAGCACCGCGGGATCGGGGCCGGTGAAGCCGAGCGCGAGCAGGACCAGATCGGCCTCCCAGGTCTCCTCGGTGCCGGGGATCTCCTCGAAGGAGCGACCCTCCCAGGCGATGCGCACCGTCTCGACCCCGGTGATGCGGCCGTTCTCGCCGGTGAAGCGCTTGGTCATGATGCCGTACTGCACCTCGGCGCCGCTGGCCTCGAGTTCCTCGACCGAACTCGACTGGCGATAGATCTGGGCGTACTGCGGCCAGGGGTTCGCGTCGCTGCGCGCGTCGGGCTTGCGCGGCAACAGTTCGAAGTTCTGCACCGAACGCGCGCCCTGGCGCAGCGCAGTGCCGATGCAGTCGGAGCCGGTGTCGCCGCCGCCGATGACGATCACCGCCTTGTCCTTGGCGTCGATCGCCTGCTTGCGCGGGTGCAGCGCCGAAACATCGGCATCGCCCCAGTTGGCGCGGTTGGACTGCGGCAGGTACTCCATGGCGAAATGGATCCCATCGAGCTCACGACCGTCCACCGGCAGGTCGCGGGGCCGCTCGGCGCCGATGGCCAGGACGACCGCGTCGAACCGCTGGGCCAGGTCGGCATAGGAGACATCGCGGCCCAAAGCCATGTTGTAGTGGAAGGTGATGCCTTCGGCCTGCAGCAGGTCGATGCGGCGCTGGACGATGCGCTTGTCGAGCTTGTAGTGCGGGATGCCGTACATCACCAGCCCACCGGCGCGGTCGTTCTTCTCGAACACTTCGACGGTGTGTCCGGCGCGGTTGAGCTGCTGGGCGCAGGCGAGGCCCGCCGGACCGCCGCCGACCACCGCCACCGTCTTGCCGCTGCGTTCGCTCGGGGGAATGGGCACGATCAGGCCGCGCTTGAAAGCCTGATCGATCACCGTCTGCTCGTCGAGCTTGATCGTCACCTGCGGATCGGTGATGCCCAGCACACAGGAATTCTCGCATAGCCCCGGGCAGACCCGGCCGGTGAACTCCGGGAAGTTGTTGGTCTGATGGAGCACGGCGATCGCGTCCTCGATCCGCCCTTTGAACAGCAGGTCGTTCCATTCCGGGATCAGGTTGCCCAGCGGGCAACCGGTCATGCAGAAGGGCACGCCGCAATCCATGCAGCGGCTGGCCTGGGTGGCCACGCGTTCGAGGGGGAACTCCTCGTAGTGCTCGCGATGGTGGGTGATGCGTTCGACGACGGGTTGCAGCTGAGGCGTCGACCGTTCGTGCTTCATGAATCCGCGGGGATCACCCATGGGCCACCTCCTTGTCCGATGCGGCGTTGGTCGCCTGGCGCTTCGCTTCCGCCTCCATCAGCACGCGGCGGTAT
>JBEPXK010000275.1:0-5692 GCA_041641915.1 Planctomycetota bacterium | reverse complement strand
GCAAGGCCAGCAGCCAGGGGGTCGAGCTCAGCGATGACGTCGCCGATTTCGTCGCCGACCACATCACCGACAACGTCCGCGAGCTCGAGGGGGCGGTCAACAAGATCGTCGCTTTTGCTAATAGTTTCGGCCGTCGCGTCGACCTGCAGCTGGTGCGCCAGGCCCTCGCCGATCTGATCGTTCGCGATGCCTCCGAATCGCGGCTCAAGATGATCTTGCGCACCGTTGCGGACTATTTCGACCTCAGCGTCGAAGACATCCTCGGCCGGGGTCGGGGCGGATCGCGCTCCACAGCCCGCCATATCGCCATGTATGTGCTCAAGGCCTCCGGCAGCGATACCTATGCCGCGGTGGGTCAGGCCTTCGGTGTGAAGAGCCATTCCTCGGTCGCCTATGCCTGTGAGCAGGTCGCCCGCTATCGTGCTTGCGACAGCGAACTCGATCGCTTCGTCGAGGATCTGCTCATGCGGGTGCGCCGGCGCTGAGGCCCACGAGCTCTCCCCCATCGGGGCAGAATGGCGGGTCGTGACCCTTGCGTTGGCCGCCCATGGGCTGTGGCTTCCATCATCTCGAGAGCGGGCCGGGCCCTTGTCCGGCCCCGATCGCCTCATAGCCGGCCAATGGAGTCGTGTAACCCCGGTCGGACCCAGGGCGCCCATTCGGGCTTGAGGTCGCTGGGGCCCGCCTGCATACTTGTCGGGGGCCGGGTGCCCGGCTCGTGCGATCCACCTATCATTCCGACGAAGGGGAACACCGTGAGGTTCCTGTCAGTAATCCTCCTGCTCGTCGCCTGCGCGGCGGGATCCTTCTCCGCCGCGGCCGTTTCCCTGGCCGAACGTACGGCGCCGCACGATGTCGATCTCGAGCAGCTGGTGAAGAACCCGCAGGCCTACGAAGGCATGCGCGTTCGCTTCAACGCCACCTTCGTCCAGACCGCCGGGCTGTTCGATCCGTACCATACGCGGTTCACGCCCGAGCGGAGCATCAACCTCGTGGTCTGGGACGACCAGGCGGCGATCTGGAAGCCGACCGTCCGCTCCAAGCCGGTGGTCACGCTCTACTACGACAAGGACCGCAAGGGTGCCAAGGCGGTCAGCTCACTGGACAAATACACCGTGATCACGGTGGTTGGCCAGGTCCAGAGTTCCTTCCGCGAGCAGCCGTGGATCGATTGCCACAGCCTTGAGCGGGCCGAGGTCGCCGGCACCTTCACCGACAATGCCGTCTATCATCTCGAGCAGGGGCTGGCGCTCGCCGAAGCGGGCAAGCATGGCCTGGCCGATGAGAATTTCCGCCGCGCGCTGTCCGAGGATCTGCCGCTGTATGCGCAGGCCGCGGTCCATCGCATGCGCGGGCGCAACCTGCTGGCGGCGGAGCGCTATGCCGACGCCGCGGACGTGCTCGCCTCCGCGCTCGAGTTGCTCCAGGTCAATCCCGAAATCGATCGCGACCGGCTGCCCGTGCTTCACTACCTGCGTGCCAAGGCGGTCAACGAACTGGCCGAGCAGGCCGTGGCCCAGGGCGATGGCGCGACGGCGCAGCAGCGCTTCGCCGAGGCCGTGGAGCACGCCCGTGCGGCGGTCCGGCTCGACCCCTCCGTCGGCGACGCCTACGCCGTGCTGGGCATCGGCCTGGCCGGGCTGGAGCGGTGGGAGGAGGCGAAGCGGCAGTGCGCCCGTGCCATCCGCATGCTGCCGGGCAATGCCGAGATCCGGTGGTACCTCGGTCGGATCCAGAACCGGCAGGGGGCACACGATCAGTCGATCGCGACGCTCAAGAAGGGCATCGATCTTGCGCCCAAGGACTATCGCTTGCACAAGGCGATCGCTCGAGCCTATTTCAAGCGCCATCTGGCCGGTGGCGGCGATGCCAGCAAGGATCTGGTCACCGCGCTGCGCGAGTACGACATCGCCATCCGGCTCTATCCCGAGGATCCCGATCTGTACTACTACAGCGGGGTGGTGATCGAGCGGGCCGCGGATCTCGATGCCAAGATCCGCCTGGGGACCTCCGACGAGATGGTTCCGGCGACCTATCCGATGGCGGTGGAGCGTTTCGAACAGTGCCTGGCCGTCGACGAGACCTACACGGAAGCGCACCTGCGTCTCGGGCGACGCTATCGGGCGGTCGAGGAGCACGACAAGGCGGCCGCGCATTACATGCGGACACTCGAGCTCGAGCCGGATCGCGAGGAGCTCTACGCCGAGGTCGGCCGGTATCTGTGGGACCTGGGCCGACGCGAGCAGGCTTACGACATCTACCTCGCCTTCCACGAGCGCCAGTCCGAGCACATCGACACCCTGTACGCGCTGGGGCGGTTGAGCCTGGAGCTGGAGGAGTGGGCGCGCTCGATCG
This sequence comes from Planctomycetota bacterium, assembly GCA_041641915.1. Lineage (GTDB taxonomy): Bacteria > Planctomycetota > UBA11346 > UBA11346 > UBA11346 > SLQH01. Next base: position 3,337 of record JBEPXK010000275.1, on the reverse strand, counting down.
AATGGCACGAGCGTTTGCTCGACCTCTCCCGGCAGCACCTTCGCGCCCACGTCGATCTGACCCAGGCCAGCTACGAGAACGACGATCCGCGTGATGCCATCAGCTACGGTGAGGATGCGCTCGAGCTGGCGGAGGATCCGGCGCTGATCGAGCGGGTGCATCACTACAAGGGGCTGGCGCATTGGGAGCTCGATGAGGAGCCCGAGGTGATCGCGCATCTGAATCAGGCGGTACAGGGGACCCAGGACATCCGTGTGCCTCTGGCCCTCGGCTGGTGCCTCAGTGCCGAGGCCGAGCAGGGGGCGCGGGTGATCGAGCTGGCCCAGCAGGCCCTGGCTATCGATCCGGATAACAGCCGCGCGAAGGAGATGCTCGGCTGGGGTCAGGTGCTGGTCGGCAACTACTCCAAGGCCGAGGCCACGCTCAAAGCTGCCGGGATCGAGGACGAGGAGCGGTTGGCCTACCGTCTCGGTCTGGCGGTGTTCAAGCAGGGTCCGCAACGGTATGCAGAGGCCAAAGAGCTGCTGGAGGTTGGCGAGGATTTCCGCGGGCGGCGCGACTACCTCGACGAGGCCCGCACCCAGGTGCGCGCGGCCCAGCGCGAGATGCGGGATTACGAGCGCAAGATGGAACGCCTCCGGCGCGAAGAGGAGCGCCGCCAGCGCGAAGAGGAGCGCCGCCGCGAGCGCGAGGCCCGCAACCAGGGCGGGTGACCACCGGCGCGGCAGGCCGCAGCATCGCACGCAGAGGGCCCGACGGGCCCTCTGCTCGTCTCTTGCCCCAGGTGTGCCGATCGACTCGTTGGGCTTGACTTGTCCGGCAGTGCGTTGAAAAGACCCTCTGATCGGCGAGTGGCGCACGGCCCAGTGGTCGATCCCTACCTCCGAGCGGAGCAGGAGACGGCAACGACGATGCTGTATGAGATCGCCGTGCGGAATCTTCTCATCGTCGAGCGGGCTGTGTTGCGGCCGGCCGAGGGGCTGACCGTGATCACCGGCGAGACCGGCGCCGGCAAGAGCCTGTTGCTCGATGCGCTCGATCTGCTCCTGGGCGGACGCGGTGGAGGCCGCTTGATCGGCCCCCACGGCGATGCGTGTACCGTATCCGGGGTCTTTCGGCTCCAATCAGCGGTGGCTCAGCGGATCCTCGAGCCCCACGGTATCGACACCGAGGCGGGCGAGGTGATAGTGCGCCGGCGTTTGACCGCAGGGCGTTCGCAGGCCTGGATCAACGACGTACCGGTCGGCGTGAGCGTTTTGCGTGCCGTCGGCGGCGAACTGGTCGAGATCCGGGTCCAGCACGAGCATCTGCGTCTCGGACGACGCGAGCGGCAGATGGAGCTGCTCGATGCCTACGGTGGGTGCTTCGAGCTCGCGCAGTCCTACGCCGCGGCGCACCGTGCCTGCGTCCGGTTCGAGGATGAGGTGGCCGGACTCGAGGCCGGCGAAAGCGATTCGCTCAAGGCCCTCGACTACCATCGATTCCTCCTCGATGAGATCGAAGCGGTCCAGCCCGTCCCCGGCGAGTACCAGGAGCTCTGCGAGCGCCAGGAGCTACTGGCGCGAGCGCAGGAGTGGTGCTGCCTCAGCGCCGAGGCCGTCACGACGCTGGTGGAGGGCGACGCGCCGGTAGCCCAGCAGCTCGGGGCGCTGGCAGATCGGCTCGCCGAGGCGCCACAGAGCGACCTGCAGGAGGCGGCTTCGAACCTGGGGGCAGCAGCCGAGCTCGTGCAGGAGGCCGGGATGGCCTGTGCGCGGGCCGGCGATGTCATCGAGGTCGACGAACAGGCCCTGGCCACGGTCGAGGAGCGTCTGGCGATCTGTACCGCTCTGATCCGCAAGCACGGAGGCACCGAGGGTGCCCTGCTCGATGCCTGGCAGGCGATCGCAGCCAGGGTCGCCGAATTGCGCGACGTCGACGGTCGCCTGGAATCCGCACGGGAAGAACTGGCCCGGGCGCGTACGCAGCGCTGTCGCTTGGGCGAACAGCTGGCGCAGGCGCGCGCGTCGGCGTTCGAGGGCCTCGCGCAGCGCGCTCATGACGAGCTTGCCGAGCTGGGTATGCCGCAGGCCCGGCTCGCGCTCGATAGCCGGCCGGCGGAGCGTCCGGGGCCACTGGGAACCGTGCATCAGGAGCTGCTGGTGTGTACCAATCCGGGCATCGCCCCGGGGCCGCTGGGCGGGGTGCCTTCTGGCGGCGAGTCCTCGCGGTTGACGCTCGCCCTGGCGGTTGCCCTGGCGGACAAAGACGATACTCCCGTTCTGGTGTTCGACGAGGTCGACAGCGGGGTCGGAGGGCGGCTGGGAGCGGTCATCGGCAACAAGCTTGCTCGCCTGGGCCGGGGTCGCACAGTGATGGCGGTGACGCATACCCCACAGGTGGCCGCACGGGCCGACCGTCAGTATGTGGTGCGCAAAGAGCACCGAGGTGAGGCGACCGTGGTCGGTGTCGATGCCCTTGAGGATGTTGACCGCCTGGCCGAGATCGCCGACATGCTCGGCGGGGGCGATGCCGCGGCCGCACAGGCTCGGGAACTGCTGGGCGAAAGGGCCGGGTGAGCATGCCAGCTTCCTATCAGGTGGCGCGCAGCGGTTCCGACATCTACGTGCGGGTGGTCGGCCCAGCCAGCATGAAGAACGTGCCCGTGCTCGATGCCTTCCTGCGGGCCGAGGTTGAGGCCGGAGCCCGTCGGGTCTGCATCGATCTCAAGGCCTGCGGCGGCATGGACAGCACCTTCATGGGCACCATGGTCGGCTGTCACAAGCGTCTGATGGAGGTCACCGGCGACGGGGCTGGCAGTCTGGTCATCGTCAATCCGGGCCCGTCGAATCGCAAGTTGTTGGACATGCTGGGTTTGAGTTCGGTGTTGCCCGTTATCGCCAGCCAGGTCCAGCCGGAGATGGCGCTCGTCGACCTGGTTGCTGGCGAATCGATGTCGCCGATGGCTCGCGCCGAGCTCATCCGCAATGCCCACGAGCATCTGGTCGCGCTCAGCGAATCCAATCGGGCCAAGTTCGGGGCCTTTCTCGAGTCGCTCAAGGCCGACCTCAAGCGCTTCAACGGCGCTTGAGGCCAGCATTTGCACGGCTCTGGCGCCACAGCCGATAAAGGTGATTGACAGGGGGCCCGACCCCGACAGACTCCGCGCCCTCACGGGACGCAAGGCTACTGGCCGACGCCCCGTGGACCGAGGCCGCCCTCGGTTTCTTCGACAAGCAGATAGATGTGGTCGAACGAGATAAGCAATATGCCACGTCAGGTGTATTGGGTTTCGGAGGACCGTAAGGTCCGACCATGAACAAACAGGAAACGAACATCTGCGAAGAGTTTGATCCTG
>JBEPXK010000274.1:0-5701 GCA_041641915.1 Planctomycetota bacterium | reverse complement strand
GGCCAGATCGCCGTCCGGCGGGGCGAGCACGGCGTCGTGCCCGGCCGCGTCGCGCAGGCTGGCGCCGGGGGCGAGCGCGAAGCCGGTGCAGCCGAGATCGGGCGTGTGTTCATCCTCGGCGATGGTGTAGGTGCCGCGCAACACCGCCGTCGAGGCCGGCGGGTCGGCCGGAGCGATGCGCATGGTCCCGCCGCTGTTCAGCGAGACGAGCAGGTCGCCGCCGCTGAGCGTCACCGCCTCGTCGAAGACCAGGGCGAGATCGAGCGTATCACCCGGGCCGTAGGCGGCGTCGGCGGCGGGCGAGGCCACGGAGACCAGCCGCGGCGCGGCGCGATCATCGACAGTGTAGACGTATACCGCGCCGGTGTTGCGACGCCCGTTCACGTAGCGCTCTTGCTCAGGGGCTCCGCAGGCCAGGGTGCTGCCGGCGACAGCGAGGGCCTGGGCGTAGTCGTCGCTCGCTGCGGTGTCGACGGGCAGCCGTTCGCCGGCGAAGGCCCAGCCCGAGGCAGATGGCCGGTAGAGCAGCGCGGTGTTCGCGCGGGGAGCGCGCATGCCCCCGCTGTTGCTGGCGGCCACCAGCAGGTCGCCCTGGTATGCCAGATTGTGGGCGAAGTAACCGCGGTCGAGTGGTTGGGGAGCGAGGAGCGCGGCTTCGCGATACCATCCGATGTGGTCGTGGGTCAGGATGTCGAGTCGTCCGGGGTGTATCGATGTATCCACAAGGTCGGGTGCTTCGGAGTCGCCGCTGAAGATGCGGCCGTGGCCGATAGCCAATCCCTGGCCGAGTTCATCGCGGTCGTCCCGCCAGGACGGCGGCAGCACGTCGACGCGACTCCAGTTGCCGTCGCGGCGGTGAAAGACGTCGCCGGTGCTGTGGCCATAGGTGACCACGCCAGGGCGCACCACCAGCAGATCGCCGCACAGGGCCAAGCTGGATCCGTGATAATTGCCGTTCTGCTGGCTATCGAGGAGGCGGGCCTCGCGGATCCAGGTGCCGCCCCGGTGGGCGTAGACGTACACGGCGCCCTGCGTGCGACCCGGGCCGGACGGCTCATATGGCAGCCCCACCGCCAGCGTCTCGCCGGAGAGGGCGAGGCTGAAGGACGGGCCGGGATATGATGTCTTGGCGTAGGGGAGGGCGATGGTATCGGCGAGGCTCCAGGTGCCGGCCGCACGTTCGTAGATGAAGACTTGCGGCCCGGCATGCATGCTGCTGGCCACGCTCGCGAGGCGGTCGCCCTGCAGCGCGACCGCCTCGCCGAGGCCCCGGTCGGGTTGGCCGTATTCGGGTGCGAGCCGGCATTGCTGGGTCCAGGCCCCACCATCGCGGGAGAAGACACGGATGTCGCGACTGCCGACGGCCATGGTATCGCCGGAGATGGCGATGGCCCGGCCGAAGCCGCCATAGCGCTCTTCCTCCGGTAGGAGTTTCTGCACCAGATCGCCATCGAGCTGCAGCTCCGCTGTCCCGCGCAGCGAGCGGGGGCTGCCGGGCTGCGGCACCAACGTGCAGACGCTGGCCTCCGCAGCGCTCAGCGCGCCGCTGAGCGCGTGGCTGTTCGCCAGGCCGAGGTCCTGGGTCCAGTCGCCAGGCTGCACGGTATAGGTGAAGGTCAGGGTGTCGGAGCCGCTGCCGCTGCTGTACCGCGCTGCGCGATCCGCGTCGAGGTCGAGCGCGAGCGTCGGCTCGCCGCTCACCTCCACCGGAGCGGTGAACTCCACCGCGATGGTGACTGTTTCACCTGCGCGGTAGACGCCGTCAGGGCTCGCGGACCGGACCGTGTTCACGCGCACGCCCCCGGTGACGACGATCGATCGGGTGGCGGCGAGATCGTGCCCGGCGGGGACCGCCAGGTCGATCGGCTCGCCACAGCCGTCGCTGAACGTCGTGCCACTCAGGGCGGTGCCGGCAAGGTCGGGGCTCTCCTCGCCGACGGCGACGGTGTAGCGCACGCGCAGCACGTCGCCCAGGGACGAGAGCGATGCCCCGGTGAGGATGGCGCCGGAATCGAGCTCGGTGGTCAGGTCCGCGGTCACCCCGCTGATGGAATCATCGAAGACGAGGCTCAGGTCGATCGATTCGCCGGGGCCGTAGACGCCATCGGGCGTAGGAGAGCCGATGCAGGCCAGTCCACCCTTGGGCAGGCTGGCGATGGTCGCGAAACGCACCCCCGGCTGGTTGTCTCGGTCGGGGTCCGGCGCGCCGGTGATCACCGTGTCGCGGCTGAGGTCGACGCTGGCGCCGAAGGCGGCGCGGTCGAGTTCGAGCGGCGGGCTGATCGTGCTCACCGGGGTCCAGCCGTCCTCGCGCAGTCGGTAGACCATGCTGAGTCCGGACCGACCCCGGCCGGGTACAGTGGCGCTGGGGGCGCCGATCACCGCGACCTCGCCGGACAGGGCCACCGCCGTGCCGAAGCCCGCCGCCGTTGCCGGCGGGGTGATGCATCCGTCCGCCTGCCAGCTCTCATCGCGCCGGTAGGTCCAGACCCGGTTGCTGGCGGGGCTGCCGGCGAGCAGACGGCCGCCGGAGAGGGCGACGCTATGCCCGAGAGTGTCGGTCGGGCAGGTCAGCGTCTGCTCCATGATCCATTCGCGCTGCCAATCGTCGAAGCGATACACCATCACTGTTCCATCGCCAGCCGCGCCGACGGCCAGGCGGTCGCCGCTGAGCGCGAGACTGGTTCCGAGCTGTGTGTCTGCGGCGCCGGTGAGACGTTGCTGGTGGTACCAGCTTCCGTTATCGCGCTCGTACACGTGGACCGCGCCGTGGTCGTCCTCGTAATGATCGTTGTCGGGGTCATCGTCGTAGGCGGGTTCGCCGATGGCCAGGGTGTCGCCAAGCAGGGCTATCGCCGCACCGAAGCTGGGTCCGCCGGTGAGCGATTCCGCCGGTATCCAGCCGGTCTCCTCGCGCCGCATGACCACCACCGTGTTGCTGCCCGCGCCATAGGCCGGGCTCTGTCCGATGGCGATGGTCGATCCGCTGATGGCGAGGGTACCGCCAAGACCGGCATCGATGCCGAACCATTCGCCTGAAACGACCTGCTTCTGCGTCCAGGTGCCGTCGCGGCGTTCGTAGATGGTGACTTGGTTGTACGCCGGGTCCCCCGCCGCGGCGACATCGCCGCAGACGGCGACGGCAGCGCCCATCGCGTTGCGATAGCTGCCGATGTAGTCCTGCGGCGTGAGCGTATCGATGACCAGGTCCGTGTTCGCGCGCAGCGAGCCGGGCTGGCCCGGCGGTGGCAGGCGCAGGTCCGCCTCCAGGCCCGCGGCGGTGATGGCGCCGTCGGCCGCACTGAGGGCGGCTGCATCGATGACGCCGAGGTCCGGCGTGGCGTGGCCGGTGAGGACGGTGTAGGTGAAGCTCAGCGTGGCCGAGCCGCTGCCGCTGCTGTAGGATGCGGTGGCGGGAACGCCGGCATCGAGCAGGAGCTGGGGTTCGCCGCTGACGACCACCGCTCGATCGAAGGTGACGGTGATGTTCAACGCGTCGCCGGCGGTATAGGTGCCGTCGTCGGCGGTGGCCGAGACGCTGCAGACGTGCGGTACGGCATCGACCACGATCGCGTGCCGGCGGTCCAGGTTGGCCGCGGGCGGGATGCTCGTAGCAACCGGATTGCCGGCGCGGTCGACCAGCCCCGCTCCCGCGGCAGGCGCGAGATCGGTGATGGCGAGGTCCGGCGAGCGTTCGCCGTCGGCGACCAGGTAGCGTAGCCGCACAACCGTGCTCGCCGTGGGATGCGCTGCCGGGTCGAGTGTCAGCCTGGCGCCGCTATCGAGCTTGATTTCGTGGCTGGCGTCGGTGGCCAGACGTACTGCCTCGTCGAAGACCAGGTCGATGTCGATGGACTCGCCCGGGCCGTAGATCCGGTCGGCGCTGCGGCTGGTGGCCTGGATCACCTGCGGCGGATGGGTATCCGGTAGGGAGAAGAAACACACGCCGCCCTGTCGGGTCGCGGTATCCGCGTCGTAAGTGCTGTGGTCCGCAACCAGGGTGTCGCCTTCGAGCGACAAGGGGTAGCCGGCCCCGGCGAGGGTCGGATGCCCCGTCCCCGGAGCGGTCGTCGCGTGCCATGCCCCGTCGGTATGGACGAAGCGCCGGGTCTCGCCCGCGTAGCTCACCAGGAGGGTGTCGCCGGACAGGGCGAGGCCATCGGGTGGGCCGGAGCCATAAGCGGCAAAGCCGCGTGGCGAGCCGAGCTCGATGCGCGCGGACTGGCGCCAAAACCCACCGGCATATGTGTAGATGGTCACCGCGGCGCTGTCGTCGTAGACGGCCAGCCGGTCGCCGGAGGTGGCTAAAGCGAAGCCAAAACACTGGTCCTCGTGCGGCTCCGGGGGCCGCAGGCGACCAGTGAGGCTCCAGCCGTCCGCATCGCGCGCGTAGAGGAACACGGTGCCCATTCGGCGTAGCGCGTATCGATCTTCCTGGTCCGGGCTGCCCACGAGCAGCCGGTCACCGCAGAGTGCGAGGGAGGCACCGTAATTGTGATTGCCACCATAATAATAGCCAAAGAAGCTGGCCTGGTGGACCCAGCTGTCGCTCACCAACTCGTAAATGTGAACCGCGTTGTCCCTGCTGTGATTCCAGATGTTGGTGAAAGAAGAAAAGGCGATGGTTTCACCGCTGACAGCGACCTGGCGGCCGACTGAATTGCGGTAATCGGGCCCGGGCGGCACGAGCGGGGCCGAGGCCACCCAGTCGCCTTGCTGGTGGCGGTAGACGAATACCGCCCCGCTCGCTTCCCAGCTCGGCACGCCAGCGACGATGCGCCCGTCGGCAATCGCCAGATCGGAGACATGGTCGTCCGGTGCCAGTGGGATGGTGGCGGTGTGCGACCATCGGCCTGCGGTGCGGCGGTAGACCCGGATCGCTTCCTCCGCGGCGATGGCGCAGAGATCGCCGCTGAGTGCGACCGCCTGGCCCAGGTCGCCGTCCGCATCGTCGTTCCACACCACCTGATCCGGGATCAGCCCGACCGCGAGGTCCTTGTTCGCCGCGAGCGAGCCGGAGCTGCCGGGTGCCGGGAGGGCGAGGTCGGCCGATTCGCCATCGGCGTCAAGGATTGTGCCCCCGGCCAGGTCCAGCGCGGTGCTCGTGCTGTAGTCCAGATCCAGCGCATGATCGTTGTCCGCCAGCGCCAGGACGAAATGCAGCGTGTCGCTGCCCCCGCCTGCGGTGCAGGTCGCCAGCCGTGGCGTTGGCGCGGTGGCGAGTTCCAGGGTCGGGTTGCCGCTGACGGTGACCGGACGATCCCAGGTCACGGTGAGCGTGAGCGTGTCGCCGCCGTGGTAGTGGCCGTCGGGATTGGTCGCGGAGACGGATGTCACCTGGGCGCCAGCGGCGACCAGGGTGCTGCAGGCCAACGGCAGCAGCAGCGCGCTTCGCAGGAGGAGGACGAACGATGTGAAACAGCTGGCCATGCAGGCTCCTCGAGCGAGAGAGGTCTGATTCCCACAGTAGCACGGGCCGGTCAGCGTCAAGTGCGGCGTGGCTCCAGTTGTCAGCGGGCGGCGGCCGACGCCCTCCTGCCGTGTCGGCGTCGACCATCGCATTCGCCGGCGAGGCGTCGCAGCCATCAGGCGCAGCTACAGCTCACCAAGGTGGGCCTCCGCCCACAACCCAAGGGTTGAGCATAGGGCTCCGGCCCACCTTTCCGCTCTTTCATCAGGGGACTTCGTCCCCCGAACCCCC
>JBEPXK010000273.1:0-5741 GCA_041641915.1 Planctomycetota bacterium | reverse complement strand
TTCCAGGAAGGGACGCCGGCGCGCAAAGACATACCAGACACCGGCAAGAAGGGCGACAAGCCGCCCAAGCCGGAGGAGCACTGGGTCCTCACCGACGAGAAGGCCGTCAACCTGTGCTGGAAGACCGAGATGCCCGGCTGGGGCAACACCCAGCCGATCATTGTCGGCGATCGGGTCTACGTGAAGGCCGAGCCGCATTGGCTGGTCTGCGTCGATCTCGACGATGGCAACATCCTCTGGCAGGCGGCCAACAGCCCGCTGCGCTTCGATGGCCAGCACCGGAGCGAGGAGGAGATCGCCGAATACCAGTCGCTGTTCAACTTCGCCCGCGTCTGCCAGTCGCTGTCCTACATGGTCAGATTTGACGGCCGCGGCAAGAACCGGGAGGAACGGCTGAAGCAGTGGCTGGAGGAGAACCTCGACGATGTCAAGGCGGTCAAGGAGCGGGTCGCCGACGCCCATGGTCGCGTCGCCAAGCTCGCCCCCGATCTGGCGGAAGAAGTGCAGGAGATGCTCGACATCCTCCAACGGACCATCGACAAGGGGACCGCGCCGAACATCAAGGGCGGCTTCGAGGGGGCCCTGCAGAAGAAACTGGAGATCCCGACCCGCGGCGCCTGGAGCGCCATGGTCGGCTGGACCGCTTCAGCGCCGGTCAGCGACGGTGCGCATGTCTACGCCCATTTCGGCCAGGGACAGGTGGTCGGCTACGATCTCGATGGCACCATCGCCTGGGGTCGCCTGCTGCCGGCCCGGAACCTGGGGGGAGGTCGCGTGCGGGTGCAGCATCTGCCCAGTCCGCTGCTTATCGGCGACATCCTGGTGGTCCAGGCCTTGGACTACCTCGCCGGCCTCGACAAGCGCACCGGCAAAACCCTTTGGGAAGCGGACGTGGCCTGCGGCAGCGGCTACAACGTCGGTACCCACAAACACCTCCGGCTGACCGACCAGGCCGGCGGGGATCCGGTCGACATCATCGCCACTACCAACGGCGTCATCCTCCGGGCCAGCGATGGCAAAGTTTTGGCGGAACTGCCCTTCAGCCACGGCAAAGAAGGCGGCGGTCCGTCGGTGATCGGCACCGATGACGTCATCGTGTTCGAAAAATACACGGGCCCCGAGCGTAGCAAAAAGGACCCCAACTACTTGCGCGGCCGGCTGGTGCTCAAGGGGGACTCCGTCGAACTGACCGAGGTCAAGCCCTTGCAGAAAGCCAGCAGCAAGGGCGGCCCGTCGTCGACCCCCATCCTCGCCAACGGAATGATCATCACGCAGGAGCGGGCTTGGGATCTGGCGAACGGCGAGGTCCTGTGCACCCCACCGCGCAAGAAGGGCCCAGACGAAGGCTGGGCCTCCGGTTACATGGTCGCCGATGGGCGGGTGGTCTGGCCGGCGGAGGGCAACTTGAACGGCTATCACCGCGGCCGTACCGACAACCTGGTCATGCTCAATTTCCGTCAATACGATCTGTCGCAACGCACCGACTGGAAGCTGCTCAGCGATGGCAACGTCCTCGGCGGTGAAAACATGCCGCGTCACGCTGCCTTTGAAGAGTGGCTGCCCGGCTATTATGCCAAGAAGTATTGGCACAACTACGCCCTGCCGGCCCAATGGGGCTGCTACAACAGCGGTGGCATGTTCTTCCAGGGCAACCGTGCGGTGATCCGCTCCGTCTCGCACCTGTACTGCATCGGCGAGGGGGCCTACGATGGCACCCGCGTCGAGGATCACCGCTGAGAACCACCGAATAGGAGTGACCGGCATGCGCACCACGGTACTGATCATAGCTCTCCTCTGCTGCGCTTCGGCTCAGGCCGCCGAATCCTGGGGCTACCGTTTCGACGGCACCGGTAGCTACCCGGACGCATCGCCGCCCACCTCCTGGGATGGCGCCGCCAACCAGAATATCGCCTGGCGCACCCCGATGCCGACCTACAGTCACGCGACGCCGGTGGTGATGGGCGACCGGGTCATCACGCTGACCGAGAACTACGAGGTGATCTGCTGCGCCGTCAGCAACGGTGAGATCCTCTGGAAGGCGGAATGCTCACAGTGGCCCTTGATGCCGCAGACCATGGCCGAAGAGGGGCAACGCTTGCGGGCCGAGTTCCCTTACGGGATATACCCGCCGCACCGCGGTGGTGACTCGAAGGTCAAGAAGGAGCAGGAGAAGAAGTGGAAGGTCCTCAGCACCAAATACGCCGAGCACGGCCAACGCGACATCTACTTCGGCTATATCGGCCGCAGCATGGCCACCCCCGTCACCGACGGCACCCACGTCTGGGTCTCCTTTTCCAATCACGTCGTCGCCTGCTTCGACCGTAACGGCAAGCGGCGGTGGGCGGTCTGGGACCACCGCGAACACGGGGCCCACGACGCGCGGATCAAGACCTGGTATCACCCGTCGCCGCGCTTGGTGGGAGACACCCTGATCGTGCTTGGTGGGCGCAGTCCCGATGGCGATCAGGAGGCCCTCGGCGGCTGGCCGTTGCGCCTGCGCGCCTACGACGCGGCAACCGGCAAGAAACGTTGGGAGGTTCCCTATCGTCATCACCGCTGGTGTTCGGGGACGCCGGTGGTCGCTACTGTAAAAGGCCGCCCCTTCCTGGTCGGCGCCAACGGCCGCGTCTACGACGTCGCCACCGGCGCGCAGGTCCTCGATGATCTGACCGTCTGCAGCGGCGGCTGCGATCCGATCCTGGATGGCGACCGGCCCGACACCGTCTACCTGAGCCGACGCAACTCGGGCGGCACAGCCTCCGATCCACACCTGGCGGCCTGGCGCCTGGAGGCGCAGGGCTCAAGGCTGGTGTCCAAACGTCTGTGGCGGAAAGACGGCAACCACGGCGCGGGGCGCTCCGGCGTCTATTACGAAGGGCTCCTCTGCGTGATCGACCGCGAGAACGATGCCCTGGTGCTGATCAATGCCGCTGACGGCAAGGTCCTGGCCAAGTGCGCGAAACCCAAGCATCCGGATACCATGACCATCGCCGGCGGGCACCTTTTCATCTTGGATAGCAATGGAACCTTCCAGGTCTACCGTCTCGGCAAGCCGCCTCAGGAGGTCTTCTCGAGCAGGGAGTCACTGCCGATGGAGTGGCAGATTGCCGGGAAGGACCACAACGACGATCCCCAGTACCCGAAGTGCGAACCGAAGGCGGCGATGCCCCGCAATACCAAACATTATCTCAAGCTGTTCGGTCACAGCTTCCCCGCCTTCGCCGGCAATCGCATGTTCGTCCGTTCGTTCGACGCACTCTGGTGCGTCAAACGATAGATCCCTCTGTCCTAGGAAACACCAAACATGTTGCGCCTCATCTTTCTCATCGCCCTGACCACCTCGCTCTGCGCCGCTGACGCCGTCGGCTGGCGCGGTGATGGCAGCGGTCGTTTCGCGACCAGCATTCCGACCACCCTCGCTCCCTCGTGGCAGGTCGAACTGGGACGTTCCGACTCCTCACCCATCGTCGTGCAGGGTCAGGTCGTCACCATGGCCGATCCGAATCGGGTCATCTGCCTCGATGCCAAGACCGGCGCCGAGGTCTGGTCGGCAGAACTGACCGGGGCGGGCTGCTGCGACTCGGGGCAACTGGCCTGGCTGACCCAGGCCCTCGCCACGCCGCGGAGCGATAAGGCCGCCTGGAAACAGCTGGGTAAAGAGGGGAAGAAGATATTCAATAACATCGGCAAACCGTCCGAACACGGCCTGACCGCGGCGACGCCCGTCAGCGATGGAACGCACATCTGGGTCCACTGGGGCTTCGGTTTCGTCGCCTGTCTGAAGCTGGCCGACGGGGGCATCGTGTGGGAGGCCGGCCACCCGACCGGGCAGTTGCCGGAGCTTGCGCACGATACCTCACCGGTCCTGGTCGGCGGGACCATTCTGCTCATGAGCCGTGACCGCATCAACGCTCTGGATGCCACCAGCGGCGCACCGCAGTGGTCCACCAAAGTGCCGAAGATGGGCCACGGCAGTGCCACCCCGGTGGTCGTCACCCAAGGCGATAGGCGACTGATCATCACCCCGAGCGGTACGGTGCTCGACCTGGCCGGGAACATCCTCGGTCAAGTTGCCGTCGCTGGCGACCAATCCCCCGCGCCCTACGAGGGTGGCTTCGTGGTCGCCAACGGCGACGGCTACGGCCGCGAGCCGCAGTTTGTGGAGTGCTTCGACCTGAGCGACCCGACGAACCCCGTTTCTCGCTGGAAAACACAAGACCGTCGCGCCGCCAACGGCAGCACGTCGACCATGTCACCGCTGGTCGCCGCCGGGCACGTCTACCTGATCGACAAGTCGCCGCAGGCCTGTTGGGTCTACGATCTGCAGACCGGCCAACAGGCGACCGAACCGGTGGCCATCAAAGGCAAGGTGCCGGGCCACACCTGGCGTCCGAGCCCGGCCGCCGCGGCCAATGCCATCATCGTGCCCATCTATACCGGCAGCGTGTCGCTGCTCGCCCCTGACGGCTCCGGCAAGATCCTCGCGCAGTTCGATTGTCAGACCCCCATCAGCGGCAGCCCCTTCTGCGCCGACGGTCACCTGTACCTGCGCACCAAGAAGGGGCTGATCTGCTTCTGATCCAAGGTGGGCGCCGCCCGAAGCTCATCCGGGCTCCATTGTCGCTCGGCGTCCGGCTTGGCTGTGTTGCGAGGGGCGCGCAGAAAGGTGGGCCGGAGCCCTATGCTCGCAACCCTTGGGTTGTGGGCGGAGGCCCACCTTGGCGAGCTGGGGGCATTGGCTGTGCATCCTGTCCCACCACCTGTCCCCGCGCCCCGTCCCATTCGAGGTGGAGCTCCGGTGGTAGGCTCGCGCCGTTCATCCCGACGCCTCCTGTTCGGTCGCCTGGGGCGGCAATGCGCCGCCGCTGCGCAGAAACTGATCGAGGCGCCGTCCGATTTCGCCGAGCGCTTCGCGCGTCGCGCGCATGCGTGCGTCGTCGACCTCGTCGCGTTCAACGCGCCCGTGTTCGCGCCCGTCGTAGGTGCCGGTCACGTCGATGGTGGCGGTGAACGGGAACACGCCGCTGCGCACGTGGAAAAGCATGCCGGTCACCGAGCCGAAATAGGCGACGTCGTCGCGACGCCACACGCGGTTCTTGCGCCGTAGGTGGAAGTCGACCGTGTACAGCAGCATCAGCTCGCACTGCAGGCGCGCCGCTGCGACCCGCAGCTCGGCGATGGTCACGCGTTCGGGCATCAGCAGCGCCGGGATGGGCACCGCGGCATTGTCGGTGAGCTGGCTGGCGATCGCCTCCATGTGCTTGCCGCGCCAGCCCGGCAGGGCGCGGTAGTACCAGTCGTCGATGTTGTGCACCGCAACACGCGCCTGCCGGGGAATGGTGATGGTGGCGTCTAGCACGCGGCCGAGCTCGTCGTCGGCGATCAGGCGCTGATCACCGCGGAACAGCGATTCGCGCAGGACTTCGCGCTTGTCGGTCTGTGGCTGCGGCTGGAGGGCGAAGCCGGCCCTGGCGCCGCCCATGCAGCCGCCGGCCAGGGCGCAGGTCAGCAGGCACAGGGCGGCAGCGAGGTGGCGGTGGATGGAGGCATCCATGATGATCTCCTTTTAAAATGAAAGCAATTGCTCGCTTTGAGTGGAAAAATGAAGGCGGTACACGGCCGCGCACCGCCCGGCGAGAATCGGGGTAGACGGGACCCTCAAAGGTGACGGGACCCTCAGGGCTCCAAACCTCGGCACCGCCAGCGAGTGGAGCCCAGCCAGGCTTGGCTGGGCGACCGGC
>JBEPXK010000272.1:0-5744 GCA_041641915.1 Planctomycetota bacterium | reverse complement strand
CGGTGACCGCGATGCGGACCTGTTCGGTGGTGTCGCGGTCGCGGATGGTGACCGTGCCGTCCTCCAGGGTCTGGCCGTCGACGGTGATGCAGTAGGGGGTGCCGATCTCGTCGTGCTTGGCGTAGCGCTTGCCGATCGCGCCCTTGCGGTCGAAGCGGGCGGGCACGCCGGCGGCCAGGAGCTGATCGATGACCTTGCGCGCGTGGTCGACGAATTCGTCCTTGTTGGCCACCAGCGGCAGTACCGCGCACTTGATCGGGGCCAGCCGCGGATGGAGCTTGAGCACGGTGCGGGTGACCGGCTTGCCCTTGGCGTCGCGGCGCTCTTCTTCGTGGTAGGCGTCGAGCAGGTAGCAGAGCACGCCGCGCGTGGCGCCGGCGGCCGGTTCGATCACGAAGGGGCGGTAGGTCCAGGGCTTGGCGCCGGTCTGCGGATCGGCCTTGTCGGTATCGGTATAGCGGAGTTTCTGGCCGGAATGCTGCTCGTGCTGGTGCAGGTCGTGGTCGGTGCGCGAGGCGATGCCTTCGAGTTCGTCCCAGCCCCAGGGGTAGCGGAATTCCACGTCGTAGCAGTCGTCGGCGTAGTGGGCGAGTTCGTCGGCCTCGTGGCGGCGGAAGGCGAAATCCTCGGGGTAGTTGGCCAGCGAGCGCCACCAGCCGATGCGTTCGCCCTTCCAGTAATCGAGCCACTCGGCCTGGCTGCCGGGTTCGCAGAAGAACTCCATCTCCATCTGCTCGAACTCGCAGGAGCGGAAGATGAAGTGCTCGACGGTGACCTCGTTGCGGAAGCTCTTGCCCATCTGGGCGATGCCGAAGGGCGGCTTGAGGCCTTGGGTGTCCATCACGTTGCGGAACTGGACGAACATCGCCTGGGCGGTCTCGGGGCGGAGGTAGCACATGTGAGCGCCGATGAGTTCCTCGATCACCGCCCGCAGGACCCGCCCGCGTTCGCCGTCGGCGAGTGCGCGCGCGAGCGGGCTGGTCTCCTGGCGCATCGCCTTGGGGAAGCGCTCGCGCACCGCCGCGGCGAGGTCGTCGCTGGTGGTCAGGTGACCGATGACCTCGGCCACGTCCTGCATCGGATCGACCGCGCCGAGGGCGGTGCGGAACATCAGGTTGAACTGACGCTCCTCGGACAGGAACGGCGAGCCGACGCAGGGGCTGACGTAGCCGCGGAAGGGATGGGAGAAACCAGGCTCGTGGCGGCAGGCGATGGTCTGCGCGTCGCGGACGTAGAGCCCGCGCAGCTCGCGCCCCTCGCGTTCGAGCGTCAGACCGAAGCGGTCGGCGATGATCCCCTGGTAGGTCTTGGCCTGGCCCTTGTCCATCGCGCTGAGCACCAGGTCATCGCCCACCGCAGGGCGCGGGGCCTTGTCGGCGCGGAAGCGCTCCTTGGAGACGAGGCAGTCGACCAGCGGATCGGCGAAGCCGGCGGCGTGGCCCGAGGCGCGCCAGACGTCGGGGTGCATGATGATCGAGGCATCGATGCCGACCACGTTCTCGCGCGTGTGGACCATGTTGCGCCACCACTCGCTCTGGAGATTGCGCTTGAGCTCGGCGCCGAGCGGGCCGTAGTCGTAGGCACTCTTCAACCCGCCGTAGATCTCGGAGCTCTGGAACACGAAACCGCGGCGCTTGCACAGCGCGACCAGCTTCTTCATCACGTCGTCCGGGTAACGGCGGGCGCCCTCGGTCATGTCATCTCCCTCGCGAAAAAACGGGCACGCATGGTAGAGCCGAGCTGGAAGCGGCAAAGGGGGAAATGCAGCGCCGTCGCTGCGGTGGGGGCGGGATACGGCGTTGACCGTTCGCCGGCGCGTGATGCAATCGCGCCATGCTCCAGTCGACCTGCGCGTTCTGTCTCCTGCTGTTTTCACTGCTCGTGATCCGGGCTGCCGAGCCTCCGCTGATCGTCTACCGTCACGCTGGCGAGCGCGGGCTGGTCTTTGTCAACAACCCGGAGATCGTGCTGGCGCAGGATCTGGCGGAGAACGGGGTCGCGATCTATCGCGAACGCCTCGCGCCCGGAGCCTGGCGCAGCTGGTGCGAGCACCGCAACGCGACCGATGCCGGGATCGCGCACGGCGTGGCGATCGTCAACCCCGGGGATCGACCGTTGGCTGTCGAGCGCGAAGCGGTGGCGACCGGCGCCTTTGGCGACGTGTTCGTCGATGCATGGAACGCGGCGGAGCCGGAGCAGCTGAGCGTGCCGCCTGGCGGTTGGCGCTGGCTGGTACGCGGTCAGGCGCGCAAAGGGAAGTTCTTCGGTAGCCTGGTCGATCTGCGGCTTGGCGCCGCGGGGGTGCTGGTGCACGTCGTGGCGCGCGACCTGGAGGCGATCGATCCCGCCGCGCTGCGCTATCTCGGCTATATCACCCGCGAGCACGGCAAGCGCCATCGCGAGGCCCGGGTGTACAAGGGATCGAATCCGCACGCGATGGCGGCGCTCGAGCTCGCCTACACCATCGATGACGACGACAGCGGGGTGCTGCCGGCGCGCCGTCGGCCCTTCGACCCGGAGACCGGCGACTATGGAGCGCCCGTGGACTGCCCGAACGGGTGGCGGACCAACATCAGCATCGGTCACGAGCCCGACGCGGTGATGAGCGACATGTTCGCCTTCCAGGATCCGGGACGACAGGAGCCGTTCGATCCCGGCAAGCGCAGCGATGCGCTGGACCTGTTCCCCAATGTCGGCAATTGGGCCGTGGTCTACCGCCACCACGGCAGCATCACCAACGTCGGTTCGCGCCCGCGGCGCGTGGCGCTGCGCCTGCGGGGCAAGGGTCTCAATCTGGCGTACCGCGACGCCGACGGCACCTGGCACGCGGTGCGGCATGGTGGCGGGTCGCTCGATTGGTATGTCTTCACCGTTCCCGCGGGCGCAACGCGGGAATTCGATGGGCGCTGGATCCTCGGTGGCCCGGCCAACGGCAACGTGGTCCAGAGCGTGGTCCTGCTACCGGAGCGGGACGCCGGCTGAACACGAGCCGGCCGCGGCGAGCATCCTGGCGATGGATCGATCCGTGATGGTAACGACTCAGGCCCATCGCGCTCCACCGGCCGCCGGCCCATTTTCGGCGGAAAGCAGGGCTCTGTCGGCCGATGGGGGGCGGCCCGGCCCCCATGACCTCCTCGGCGGCGCGCTGGCCGGGATCGGTCTGGTAGCCTTTCCTGGGGCTCTGAGGGACCTGTCATGCCGCCTTTTTCGGGCTCCATCGCGAGCGATGGGGCTGGCGAGCACGGGATGGTGGGTGGATAGCATCGGCGCAGCCGATCCGCCCGCCCATGGATCGGCGATGCCGATCCATGGGGATCCCGACCAAGCCAGAGGGGTTGGTCCATTCGCTTGCGAATGAACCGTAGGGGCGAAGCCCCTGAGTAGGTACCCGTCATGTAGGTGCCTCGACCGCATGGAGTGGACCGCTGGCCCAGGGCCCGCTCCTCCCTCTTTCCCGCGCTCTGGTGCCCCCGGCGTGCATAGCCCGGCTAGGGCGGCTCCTTCGCGGAGGCGGCTGCCGCTTCCCAGGCGCTTGCCTGGGTGAGGTCGACCGGGCGCTTCAGCCGGGGCCGTCGGGTACTGTGCCGATGTGTAGCAGCAGGTCCTCGGTCTTGTCCGTGCCGTGGTCGACCGATTCGCCCGCCTGGAGTTCGCCGTCGAGCAGGTGGGTCGCGGCTTCGCCGCTGTAGACCGTCTCGCCGCGCTGCAGCCCTTGCAGCATCAGGGCGCCGGCCATGCCGAAGGAGAGGTGGACCGCGCGATCATGGATCATGCGCACCACGATGTCGTGGTGGGCGTCGAGGTTGCGCTCCGGTGGCAGATCGAGCTGGGCGGCCAGCCCGCTGCCGTCGAGCAGGGAGGCCGTCGAGCCGAGGGCGATGGTGGTGGCGTGCAGGTCGTCGGAGCGCTCGCCGAAGGCGACGGTATAGGTCGCATCGACCACCGTCCGCGGCCACTCCCGCTCGGCGGGCGTGATCGCGACTGTGGCGCCGCTGTCGAGCGCGATCTCCAGCGGGCCTCCGGCGAGGGTCACCGGTTCGTCGAACACCAGCGACAGGTCGATCGCCTCGCCATCGCGATAGCTGCCGTCGGGGGTGGTCGTGGCCAGCGCCACCAGTCGTGGCTCCGGCCGGGAGTCGAGCGGGATGAAATCGACCGCCCCGGCGTTTCGGCCGTTGCGATCCGATTCGGGTCGGCCGACGATCGCCCAGCCGGTGGTCAGGGCCAGGTTCTGGCCGAAGGGACCGTCGTCCGCGGTCGCATGGAAGGTCTCGGCCGGTGCCCAGCCCGAGGCGCCGGGGACGTGCAGCGAGACCGCGCCGGTCATCCGGCCGGTGGCGTCGGGGGCCGCGGGATCGCCGACGAGCACCATGCCGTCGTGGAGCGCCAGCGCGCTGCCGAAGGCGTCGGTATCCGCATCGCAGGTCAGGGTGGCCACCTCGGTCCAGCCCTCGGCACCAGCGGCGTAGATGTGCACCGCGCCGCCAGGCAGGGGGCGACCAGGATCGGAGATCATCCGCGGAGCGCCGACCACGGCGAGGCCCTCGGCGAGGGCGACGGCGCTGCCGAAGCGGGCGTCGTCGGCGGGCTCGGTCGCGGGCCAGGTGACAACCTGGTTCCAGGTGGCCCCCTCGCGAGCGTACAGGCGGGCGTATCCCCGATCGCGGTAGTCGGCGCTGGGTAAGCCGATCAGCAGCAGGTCGCCGGCGAGGGCCAGCGTCGAGCCCGATGTAGCCAGCGTCTGCTCGAGGCTCCAGCTGGGGCCATCGCGCGTGTAGATGTGCACCGAGTCGCTGCCGCTGGCGTGGATGGCCGCGGTGTCGCCGGACAGGGCCAGCTCGGTGCCGAAGTAGTCCCATTCGCTGGGGCTGGGTGCTGCCAGCCGGGCCTGTTGGGTCCAGGCGCCATCGGCGTACACAAACACGTAGGCCGCCCCGACGGAGTCGGTCTCTCCGTCGTCTGTGCGGGGCGCGCCGACGAGCAGGGTCCCTTCGTCGATGGCTAGCGCGCTGCCGAATCCATGGAAGGCGGAGCCGTCGTCCGGGCCGAGCACGCGTTCGCGTCGCCAGTTCCCGCCCTGCAGGCGATAGAGGTTGACGCGGCCATGGCTCTCCGCCCCCGCGCCCGGGGCCCCGGCCGCGGCCCAGGCCCCGCCGACGGCGACCAAGCTGCCCAGCGAATCGTCTTCCGCGCTGTCCGGCTGTGCCGTGTGAGTGCGGGAGGGGCCGATGATCAGCTCGCTGCCGCCGGCCAGCGAGGCGTGGCTGCCGGGTTGCGGTAATTGGCAATGCGTCGGTCGTCCGTCAGCAGCGTGCAGCTCCGCCGCGTCGAGCACCAGCGCTGCGGCATCGGTGTAATCGAGGTCGGGCGAGTGATCGCCGACGCGGACGACGTAGGCGAAGCGCAGTTCGTCGCTGCCGCTGCCGCCGACGTAGCGCGCCAGCCGGGCTTCGGGCCGCATGGCCAGGCGCAGGCGGGGTTCGCCGGAGACCACCACCGGAGCGCTGAACAGGACGCGGATGTCGATCACCGCGCCGGCGCCGTAGCGGCCATCCGCGAGCGGGGAGTCGACCGACTGCACATGACAGGCATCGGGAAGCGCGATCTGCCGCTGGGCGGCCAGATCGCCGTCCGGCGGGGCGAGCACGGCGTCGTGCCCGGCCGCGTCGCGCAGGCTGGCGCCGGGGGCGAGCGCGAAGCCGGTGCAGCCGAGATCGGGCGTGTGTTCATCCTCGGCGATGGTG
>JBEPXK010000271.1:0-5781 GCA_041641915.1 Planctomycetota bacterium | reverse complement strand
CGGGGTGCGATACGATCCATTGCGGCAGGTCGGCGATGTCGAGTTCGACGTCGAAACGCCGCTCGATGTAATCTGGGATCGGCGCCGGATCCCGGAACACCGGCGGCTTGACCATGTTCTCAGCCCGAGTGATGGCGCTGAAGTCGTCGCTCACCTGGTCCGCATAACTGAACTGGGTCGATTCGTCGCTGATCGTCGCATAGACCATCCAGCCGGCGATGATCACCACCAACGCCACGACCAGCTTCTCACCGTGCGCGAGGAGGAACTTCTTCGGGTCCATCTATTCGCCTCCTTCCCCGTTCGCCGCTTCCTCACCACCGTCGGTCTCGGCGGCGGCGGGGGGCGCGGGCGGTTCGGGCGGTTCGGGCGGCTCGAACAGATCCGCCGGCAGCCCAGAGTCGCCGCGGAAGGCCGCCAGGTAGTCGAGCAACACGTAGTTGAGGACGAGACGCATGTGCTCATCGACCTGGGCGCCAACCTCGGTCGAGCCGTCACCGCGCCGGCCGGCGCGGTGCCATTTGCAGCCGGTGCGGACGAGGATCGGATTGCTGATGCGATCGATCGCCGCCGTCGCCGCGTGCAGCGCCGCCAGCGGACCCTCGAGAGTGAGGGTGAATCCGTACTCCACGCCGTTCTCCGGAGCGGTACGCCGGGGCTCCTCCTCCCACTCGAGCTCGGCGAAACGGGCCAGCACGGCCGCCGTCTCATCCATCGCCCAGTCGCCGTGCGCGCTGTCGAGCAGCGGATTCGGGTACACCTGACCGCTGGCGTTGGCGATGGCGGCGGCGAGCTGCTCGATCACCCGGTATTCACGCACCACCGCCTCGTGGTCGTCGACGAGGAAGGTGTTCGGATCGGTACGCAGCCCGAAGGTCGAACGCAAACGCTCGTTCTCGGTCAGATCCTCGTCGTTGGGATCGGCGAAGGCCGCCGGCATCTGCAGGGCGCCGGCTTCATCCAGGCGACGCAGGATGTCGGCCGTCTTCTCCTGGTACTCGAAATACCACGTGGCCGGGGTGTCGGTGGCGGTGAAGGGCTGGTAGAGCACACGACTACGCGAAACCAGGCCGATCTTGATGTCCTTGAGCTGCTTGTGATGCTCGGCGATCGCCCCCTTGAGGATGGTCTGCCACTCGTCGGTGATGATGTAATTGTCGAGAACCTCGTTGATCCGTTCGGTGCTGCGTTCGAGCGGGCTCGGCACGCCGCCGATTTCGATCACGTTGTTCGCCCGTTCGAGCAGATCCCCCTGGATCCGGCTGCGATAGGCGCTCTCGGCCTGCTGCTTGGCATCGGCCGGGCCGACTCCCGGCTTGCTCTCGACCCCCGGTTCGACCATCGCGATGATCGCCAGCTCGACGACGAGCAGGACGCCGCAGACGATCCAGAAGAGGTACGGCTTGATCTGCTCCATCAGCGGGCCTCCTTCTCACCACCCCAGGCGCCCTCACCCCCGAAGGTGCAGGAATAGGTGTAGGTCTGCACCCGGAACTGGATCCGGTTGGTGACCGGGGCGAGGTTACCGCCCTCGTCGAAGTGGGTCGGGTCGCTGTAGGTCCATTCCTCGGGCCGCCATCGGCTGCCCTCGACCGAGACGGACGAGAACATCTTGGGCATCTGCGCGGGCAGGGCCTTGAGCGGGTCGGGATGGAGCACCCGATACATCCGCTGATCGATACGCAGGTTTTCGAGCTGGCGCTGCAACTGTGGCACCAGCTGCTCGGCTTTGCCGAGGCGGCTGACCCGGACCTCGAGCCGCACGGTGCGCCGCTGCTGGAGCTGAGCGAAGGCCGAGAGTTCCTCGCTACTACGGAATTCAGGGATCTCCATGCCCTCGAAATAGAGCGGCAGCGGAATCGGATCCATCCGGTCCATCGGATCGCCACGGTTGTTGGGCAGGACCAGGCTGCCGTCGATGGCAATGTCGCCGACCGCGGCGAGCACCGCCGACTCGATGCAGGTGTACAGACCGACGTGCTCGGCGTGATCGGCGTAGCGCTGGACCTGCCGGATGCTCTCGAGCACCTGCTCGGGCAGATCCTCGGGCCGGTAGAGGTCCTGCTGCAGATCGCGGTTCTTCTCGACCCGTTGGTTGACCTTGGAGACCATGCGCAGGTTTTCTTCGAGCCGCTGCTGTTCCACGAAGTGGCACATGCTGAAGGCCAGCGGCAGGATGACCAGCAGGGCGATCGCCGCCCAGCGCTTCGACTTGA
Source organism: Planctomycetota bacterium (assembly GCA_041641915.1). Lineage (GTDB taxonomy): Bacteria > Planctomycetota > UBA11346 > UBA11346 > UBA11346 > SLQH01. The sequence goes on along the minus strand of JBEPXK010000271.1, from coordinate 3,565 downwards.
GAATCGTCTGCAGCTTGAGGTGCGACGGCATCAGATCGACGTTGGCCTGCCCCATCCCCAGACCCTGGAGACCGAGGCCCATGCACACGCCCAGGCTCTGGAGATCATCGAGGAAATGCTCGCGCTCGAGTCCGGGAGCGACCTCGATGCGCTCGAGCTCGATCAGGGTGATGATGGCCATCCCCAGGCGGTCGGCCATATACTGCGCCAGACCCGGCAGACGGAAGGTGCCGCCGGAGACGACCACGTTCTCGAAGGCCGCCTCTGGATTCTGGTTCTTGTAGAAACCCAGACTGCGCTGCACGTCGCCGATGAGCTCGACCAGGCTGCCTTCGATGACCTTGAGGATCCGATCCTGCTGCCGGCTGTCACCGACCTGGGTCTTGAGATTCTCTGCCTCTTCGAAGCTGACGCGGAACTTCTTCATGAAGGTCCGCGTGATGTCGTTGCCCGAGATGCTCAGATTGCGCATCCACAGGGAATCGCCCTTGTAGATCACCAGATCGGTGTTCTCGGCGCCCACGTCGAGCACGATGACCGTCTCGTCGTTCTCGAAGGCCTGGTCGTACTGGACGAAGTTGTAGACGGCGAGACTGGAGACCGAGATGCCGGCCAGCGTCAGCCCTGCCCGGCGGCATTTATCGGTGAGGTCGTCGACGACCTCCTGGCGCGCGGCGAACAGGGCGACGTCGTTGGACATGCCATCGGCGGCCGGAGAGAGGTGATAGCCCCACTGGACCTCGTCGAAGTCACCCGGGATCTGCTGCCGCGCCTCCAGCTCGACCATCCGGTCGACCTTCTTCGGATTGAGCACCGGGACGTTGATGGTACGTGAGAAGATCTGCCGGCCGGAGAGACAGGCGACCAACGGCACGCCGCGCATCTCTTCGCGTTCGGCCAGGTTCCGCAGCGACTTGACCACCGCTTCGTCGCGGTCGACGTCCTCGCCGCCGACGATCGGCTCGATGGCATAGCCGTGGACCACGACCTTCTCGCCGGTGCGCTGCAGCTTCACCGCCTTGATGCTGGTGGCCCCGATATCGAGCCCCCACGTCAGACTGTGCGAATCCATAGGCCATACCCCCGCGATCCCCGGCGACCGGGTCGCCGCCTGCACTCGCAAGGTCTTCCACGCACGAAACTTGGAAACCTTCGCCAGCGAGAATCGCGTGCCCAGTATTGCCCCACCTCCACAAAGCGTCAAAGATTCCGGCGACGGGGGTTTACGGGGTGTGTGACTGCCGGGGCGGCTGATGGGGCGACAGATGGTCAACGCCAGCGGGCACGGTGGCGCAGCGGACGCGTCGGGATATCCTGTCGACCATGCAGCAACCGACCCTGGCGGACGTGGCCGCCGGCGACCGCATCGAGGGCGTCTACCTTCTCAAGACCTGCCTCCTGCGCCACAACGCACAAGGGGCCGCGTTCCTCCTCGGCGAGATCCGCGACCGCTCGCGCGCCCTGGGCTTCGTCTGCTGGCAGGCGAGCGCCGAGGACCACCAGCGCCTGCGCGGCGCGCGCTTCGTCTGCGTCGCCGGCAAGGTCAACCGCCATCGCGACCGGCTGCAACTGGTCGCCGCACGGATCGCCCCCTGCGCGGACGAGACCCGGGACCCGATCGATTTCCTGCCCGAATCGCACCACGACCCGGCCGCGCTCGCCGCCCGGCTCGACGCGGTACTCGCCAGCCTGGGCGAGCAGCACCTGCACTCGCTGCTCACGGCGCTGTTCGCCGCCGGGCCGGTGCGCGAAGCCTTCCTCGCCGCGCCGGCGGCCACCGCATTGCACCACGCCCGCCCCGGCGGCCTGGCCGAACACACCCTGGCGATGGTCGACCTCGCCCAGGACCTGGCCCAACGCTACCCCCAGGTCGATCTCGACCTGCTGCGGGCCGGCGCGCTGCTCCACGACCTGGGCAAGATCGACGAACTCGCCTGGCAGGGCTGCTTCGCCTACACCAGCCGCGGCAACCTCCTCGGCCACATCGCGCTCGGCGTCCAACGGCTCGAACAGGTCATCGCCACGCTGCCCGACTTCCCGCGTTCGCTGCACGACCGGCTGATCCACATGCTGCTCAGTCATCACGGCCGGCTCGAACACGGCGCGCTGCGCGAACCGGCCTTCCTCGAAGCCTGGCTGCTGCATGCGATCGACGACCTCGACGCCACCGTCGACGCCTTCATCGCCGCCGTGGAGCAGGACGACGGCCCCGATCCCGACTGGACCGCGACCAACGCGCTGCTCCAGCGGCGGGTCTACAAGGGCCCTTGAGCCGATCCGCGAACGTCCGCGCCGCTCCATGACACGGCAGGTCACAGGGCCGGGTCGGCGATGCACATTTGCCTTTTGAATCGCCGACCCGCGATCACAAGATGCTCCACTCCCGTCCCCCGGAGGCCCGAAATGGCAGCGCCTGAAGACACGTTCCGCTTCGTGTGTCGCGAATGCGGCTACAAGGCCCGCATCCCCGATCGCTTCGCGAACATGCACATCAAGTGCCCCGGCTGCAATACCACCCAGCAGGCGACCCCGGATGACGGCGCCGCCGCCACGGGTGATACGGTGACCATCCAACGGGTGGATCAGGCCCAGCCGGAACCGCTGCCGAAAGACAAGTTCCGCTTCAACTGCGATTCCTGCGGCTACCGCGCGCGCATGCCGGTCAAGTACATCGGCATGGCCATCAAATGCCCGAGTTGCGGCAAGCCCCAGATGGCCAAGCCCGGCGAGGACGACGCCGACGACCACTCGGCCCCCAGGCCGGTGACCGACAAGTTCCTGTTCCAGTGCGGCAGCTGCGCCTACCGCGCCCGGCTGCCGGTCAAATACCAGGGCCAGCACATCAAGTGTCCCGGATGCGGGTCGACCCAGCAGGCGGTCCCGCTCGACGACTCGGCACCGCCCACGGGCGACACGGTGAGCATCCAACGCGTCGATGTGTCGCCGAAACAGGAGGCGAGCGACGACGAGGAACCGCGCATCGTCACGCCGGTGGCCCCCACCGCGGCGGTCGCGCCCCCGGCCGCAGACGCGCAGACGGATCCGGCCGCAGACGCAGATGACGAGCCGACCATCGCCCCGCCGGCCCCCGCCCAGAAGGCGGACGCCGAGAAATCCGGGAAACCGGCGCCGGACGACGCCCCCCAGACCGGGCAGACCCAGGGCGAACCAGCCCCCACGGCGACGGGTGGCAGCGAGCTCGACCTCGACCTCGACCTCGAAGAACCCGAATCATCGACGCCAGGTGATGAGGCAGCGCCCGGGACCACCGCAGCGGACGCCGCCGAAGAGAGCGAACCAGCAGTGGTGCCGCCGGCCCCGCCCACGGCCCCGGTGGCTCCGCCGGCTCCCGCAGACGCGGCACCAGCGCAGAGCGAGAGCCCGGCGCCGACGGCCGGCCCGCTCGAGTTCGACCCCTTCGCCAAGGACCGCGAGCCCGAGAGCCAGGAGGTCGACCCCGAAGCCGCCGAGCTACTGGCCGAGATGCGCAGCTCCTCGGGCCGACGTCCGCCGGTGGCCAAGCCAGCGGCGCAACAGCCGCCGCCGACCCCGGCACCACGCCCCG
>JBEPXK010000270.1:0-5786 GCA_041641915.1 Planctomycetota bacterium | reverse complement strand
GGCTGTGTTTCCAGATCGACCATCCGCACCTGATCGCGGTGCACACCTGGGGCGAGGATCGGGGTCGGCATTACATGGCGATGGAGTACGTCGCCGGTTCGACGCTCGAGGCGCTCTCGCGGCGCCGGGACCGGCTGACCTGGCCGATGGCCGCGAGCATCGTCGCCGACGTCGCCAGCGGCCTGGCGCACGTCCACCAACTCGACATCGTCCACCGCGACATCAAGCCGGCGAACATGCTCGTCGGCCGCGGTGGTCGGGCCAAGCTGGCCGACCTCGGCCTGGCGCGCGACCCGCAGGACGGCCTCGGCCTGGCCCGCCGCCTGACCACCGAGGGCGCGGCGATCGGCTCGCCGGCCTACATGGCGCCGGAGCAGATCAACGATACCGCCTCGGTGGATGCCGCAGCCGACATCTACGGTCTCGGCGCCAGCCTCTACCAGGCGATCGTCGGCCGGCCGCCGCTGGTCGGGGATTCGCCGTTGGACACCTGCCGCCGCGTGCTGCGCGATCGCCCGGAGCCGATCGCCAGCTTCCACGCCGACGTGCCCGAGTCGCTCAGCCAGCTGATCGACGCCTGCCTCGACAAGCAGCCCGAACGCCGGCCGGCAGGCGCGTTGGCGGTCAGCGAGCAACTGCGCGGACTGATCGGCCTGGCCGGATACCGGCCCGGGACACAGCTCGACGTATCGGACCGACTGAGCCTCTGAGGCAGCGCCAGGCCAATGGCTCCTGCGGGCGCCGGCGGAATTGCCCCTCCGACCACGCGCACGCGGCGCCGACGCCTGCGGGGCGCCCGCTCAATCGCGCGTCATGGTGCGGCGCGATCCACCGCAATGGGGGCAGTCGGTCGATTCACGATCCGGCAGGGGCCGGCCGCAGTTGTCGCAACTGCGGCAGCTCAGGCACAGCGGGGCGACGAACAGCAGCGCGACCAGGCCGATGCCGATCCAGGCCGGATTGCGCGTTGCCACCGCGGCGATCACGCTGCCGATCAAGGCCAGCCCGCCGAGAATGGGGAGAATACTGCATCGTTTGCCATCGCCCATGAACGATCGATTCTAAGCGCCGGCCACCCCGGCGCAAATCGCAAGCCTACCGGTCGGATGCGGGCGCCAAACGGACGGGAACGGCCATGACCACGGCACCGCCGCGCTCGGGCGGAATGCCAGGCCAGACGCCGTGGCGCTCCACGATGTCGTAGTAGCGCGCGAGCTCCTCCTGCTCGGCCGCTCCGAGTGCGATCAACGCGAGCTCGAATTCGGCGCCGGGCCGCACGCCGCCTTCGTGGATGCGACACGACCAGGCCCCGCTGGAATCAGGCTCGATCGGATCGCTCTTCGGCCACATGCGCCCGTCGCGCATGACGAACACGCGGTAGGTGGTCCCGGGTGCCGGCTCGAGGGCGGCGACCTTCACATCGATGTATCGCCCGACCGCGGCGTGCGCCTGTGGGGCGATGATCCGGCCTGGCTGACCGCCCTGGTCGGCCTGCCTTTGCGGCCTGAGCGAGGGCGGAGCCGCCTCACGTGGCGCCTGTGGGCCACAGGCGGCGAGCACGAGCAGACAGAGGGCAATGAGCGGACGCATGCACGGAATTATCGCCGACGGGACCAGCTGCGCAAACCGTGCACCCCAGAGCGGAGCCGTACGCGGCGCTCAGCCGTCTTCGGGCAGCCGCAGGACGCCGCCGATATCGGCCGAGCAGGCGAAGGCGCGGTAGCGGCGCAGCCACACCCCCGGCGGCTCCTTGACCACCGGCGCCCAGTCCGCGCGCCGGGCGGCGAGTTCGGCGTCCTCGACCAGCAGCTCGATCGAACGCTTGGCCACGTCGTAGCGGATGCGGTCACCATCGCGCACCAGGGCGATCACGCCCCCGGCCGCCGCCTCGGGCGAGACGTGGCCGATCGAGGCGCCGGAGGTGCCACCGGAGAAACGCCCGTCGGTGATCAGGGCGACCTTGCCGCCGAGTCCGGCCCCCTTGATGTAGCTGGTGGGCGCGAGCATCTCCTGCATGCCGGGCCCACCACGCGGACCCTCGTAACGGATGACGACCACATGACCTGCGCGCACCCTCCCGCCGAGAATGCCGTCGCAGGCCTCGTCCTGGCTCTCGAACACGATCGCTTCGCCTTCGAAGCTGAGCATGGAATCGATCACCCCGGCGGTCTTGAGCACGCAACCGTTGGCGGCGAGATTGCCGGTGAGCACCACCAGGCCGCCGTCGGCCGAATGGGGATCGGCGACGCTGCGGATCACCGCATGGTCCTGGCTCCGCTTGCCGGCGACGCGCTCGCCGAGGCTACCGGTGACGGTGCGGGCGTCGAGGTCGAGCAATGCGGCTGCGGCGAGCTCGCCGAGGATCGCGGTGATCCCGCCGGCACGATGGCAGTCCTCGAGATGCAACGACGAATTGGGCGCGAGCTTGCAGAGCGTGGGGACGCGGCGCGAGACGGCGTCGATATCGGCCATGGTGAAGGCGACCCCCGCCTCCTGGGCCACCGCGAGGGTGTGGAGCACGGTATTGGTGCTCCCGCCCATGGCCACATCGAGCGCCATGGCGTTGAGGAAGCTGGCGCGGGTGATCAGGTCGGAGGGCTTGGTGTCGGCGGCGACCAGATCGAGGATCCGCCGCCCGGCTTCGCGCCACAGTTCCACCCGCTCGGGGTTGAGATGATCGCGGTCCTCGCCGGCGACGATCGAGCCGTTGCCCGGCAAGGCCAGCCCCAGCGCCTCGCAGAGGCAGTTCATGCTGTTGGCGGTGAACATGCCCGAGCACGAGCCGATGCCCGGACAGGCGCGGCATTCGATCGCGGCGAGCTCGTCGGCGTCGATGGTGCCGGCGTTGTGCGCGGCGACGCCGGTGAAGGTGTCGATCAGGTCGAGCGCGGCGCCGTCGTCGCGCGCACCGGCGCGCATCGGTCCACCGGAGGCGAAGATCACCGGCACGTCGACCCGCATCGCGGCCATCAGCATGCCGGGAACGATCTTGTCGCAGTTGGGCAGACAGACGAGGCCATCGAAGCAATGCGCGCGAACCATGGCCTCGACCGAATCGGCGATCAACTCACGACTGGGCAGCGACTGCAACATGCCGCTGTGGCCCATGGCGATGCCGTCACAGATGCCGATGGTGTTGAACACGAAGGGAACGCCGCCGGCGGCGCGCACTGCCTCGCACACGATCGCCGCGACGCGGTCGAGATGGACATGGCCGGGGATGATGTCGACGTGGCTCGAGACCACGCCGATGAAGGGCTTGCCGAAGTCCTCGTCGCCCAGGCCACAGGCCCGCAACAGGCTGCGATGGGGGGTGCGGGTCGGCCCCGCCTTGATCTGGTCGCTGCGCACGCTCGCTCCTCCGGTTGATCGCTGAGCCAGGGTTGTATGACGCCGCCCGCGCGGGTCCAGGCCGTCAGCGCGGGCGGGCCGGCCCCAGCGGGCCGTTCATCGGACCGCGCGGCCAGATGCGCGGACGCCCGCGGCTGGCCGGCGGAATCAGCGCTTGAGGCTCTTCGTCATGCCATGACGGGGCCCTCAGAGCTCCGGGAAAGGCTACCAAACCGATCCTGGCCTTGCGCGCGTCAGCGCGCCGTCGAGGGGGTCATGGGGGGCCGGGCCGGCCCCCATCGGCCGACAGAGCCCTGTTTTCCGCCGAAAATGGGCCGCAGGGCGGAGCCGGCATCGCGTAGCGATCGGTGGCCCCCGTGGGGCTGGCGGCCGGTGGAGCGCGACGAGCGACAGCGAGGAAGCCGGAGCCGGAGGGACGACGGAAACGCCAGCGAAGCTGGCGAAGGGCGACCGAGGCCGTGGGGGGCGGAGGCGGCATCGCGCAGCGATAGGTGGCCCCGGTGGGGCCACCGGGCCGACGCAGCGCAAACGCAGCCCCGCAGCGAAGCGAGGAGCAAGCGCCGCTGGGGTGCGGGTGAGCACGCGAGGGGGCAGCGCCCCCTCTGAAGGCCCCCTCAGAAATCACCTACGCTTTTTCTTTTTCTTCTTTTTGCCCTTGTCATAGCCATCGGCGTATTCGCCGGCGGAGTAGACGCTCAGTTCCACATCCTGATCGGCGAGTTCGCTCAGGCCGAGCTGATTGCCCTTGAGCATGAAGGTCAGCCTGACGCCGAGCACGTCGGCGCCGTCGGCCTTGCGGTGGGCCAGCGTGCCGCTGCCCCCCTCCAGCGTGACGGTCTTACCGGCGAGCTCGAGCGTGCCGGTGGCGGCGGAGACGGCGTAACCGCTCTGTTTCTCGCCGGTCTGGGTCGTGGCCGTGAGACTGGTGATGGTCACGCTAGGCATGGGAACATCTTCGGCCCAACGGGTGCGGCCCTCGCGTTCCGGATCGGGCTCGCGCTCGTCGATGCCGTCGAGCAGTTCGCCGACCACCCGCTTGTCGAGGCTGTAGCGCAGCATCGACTGACCCTCGGCCTTGACCGCGAACGCGCCGGAGGCATCGGCCTCGCGCAGGGTGATCGCCTTCTCGCCGGTGCAACGGCCGTGCCAGATGCAGGGCCAGAGCTTGCCGGTGGGGTCGCGGAATTCGATTGACGAGGTGGGAAAGCGCGGCGTCGCGGGCGAGAACAGGACCTCGCCGGTCTGGGCCGCGAGACCACCCGCGCCGATGCACATCAGGAATATTGCCGCCAGCTTGTTCATGCTATACTCCTCGCTTCACTTGCCGGCCGAGCCGACGGGGCCGCAATCGAGCACGGTGAGATGGCCGTCGAGCGTGCCACCACCGAAGCCCTGCTGGACCGGATTCTCGTACCACTGCTCGGAGTCCTCGACCGCGCCGGAGACGACCAGCACCTTGTGCCGACCGCCGACCTTGGCCGCGGCGATGCTCCAGTTGCGCTCCTGGCTGGCGATGCGGACCTGCCCGGTGCCGGGAACAACCGCGGCGAAGCGCAGGTCGCCCATGTCGGGCGGCATGATGGTGATGAAGCTGCCGCCGACGTAGTCGCCGGTGAACTTCGACTGCCCGGTCTGGATGAAGCCGAAGGCCGAGCCGCCGGTGAGCACGATCGAGTCGTCGGTGGCAAAGCCGATGTGCCTGACCGCGAGGCTCGAGGGCTTGTTCTTGGAACGGAGATAGGCCATGTAAGTGGTGGCCCCCTGGACCTGCCCGGTTTCCGGATCGAGCTTGATCAGCCAGCAGGCGCTCAGGGCGTTGGCGCCCCATAGACTCCAGCCCAGGCCCTTGAAGCCGTGGCTCTGGCGCAGGTCGAAGGGCTGCTTGCCGAGCACCGAGTTGCCGCCATCGGACCAGCCGACGAGATAGAGCATGCCCTCGTCGTCGTAGAACAACTTGCGGAATGACGAATCGGAGACCAGACGCAACGAAGGGATGCCGACGTAGTGCGAATCCCACGCGTAATACATCGAGCGCGTGCTGTGATCGGCATTGTGGATCTGCAGATACGGCATGCGCCAGGGCTCGCGACCGGTGCCAGTGTTGCGGTCATAGCCGAGGGCGAAGCTGTTGTCGACCGGGTTGACCCCGCGGGTCCAGTTCTTCACCAGCCAGAGCTTGACGTACTCGCGCATCGCGCCATCGGGAGTGAACACCGCCAGATGACCGCCGGTGGCGGCGATATCGCCCTTCTTGGTCACCCGCAGGTAGGGAGCGTAGCGTTCGTCGTAATAGGTCTTGGCCCAGACGACCTTGCCCAGGGCCGGATCGATCCTGGCCACGAAACAACGCACATTGCGCGCGTCCTCTTCGAGGTAATCGGTATCGCTCACCGGCTTCGCGCCGAGCGCCTCGACGTTGGCTCCGCAGACACCGG
>JBEPXK010000269.1:0-5789 GCA_041641915.1 Planctomycetota bacterium | reverse complement strand
CGCCGTGCGCAAAAACCCGGAGGGGCAGCAGGACCTGGTCATGCTCACCGTCGGCGAACAGGAAGAGGTCCAGGAGGGGATGGAATTCATCGTCTACCGCGACAACCAGTACATCGTCAAGGTCCGCGCCGAGCGCGTACTTGACGACATGGTCGCCTGCCGCGTGATCAGCGACACCTGGAACACCCGCGGCGCCGAGATCAAGCAGGGCGACAACGCCCAGAACCGCCTGTTCTGAAAACCGGCGGGCAAGGGGAGGACGCCACATGGAACCCGAGAACAACAAGACCTACATGGGTCTGAGCCTGGTGACTTTCGCGGCTATCATCTGCGCGATCGTCTTCCTCTATCGCAGCATCGAGCGCTACGGCGACGAGGACATGACCCAGGCCTACAGCCAGGACTTCTTCCGCAGCGGGATGCCCTGACTCAACCGCCAGCGGCTGCCGAGCCCAGGACCAACGCCCCGCGACCTGTCCAGGTCACGGGGCGTTTCCGATTTCGGGCGACCTGGCCAGCGTTCGGCGACAGACGGAGGCGGGGGCGGGCAGGATGCCGCGGGGCGAGCTGCGAACGGGCAATTCTGCTGCGTGACGGGGACGGTGCGGGAAGCTGGGGAAGGCGCAGAGCTCGGTGCCGAGAGGCGTACGGGGCTCCATCGACGGAGTGCGGGCTCAGCGCTCAGTGATACTGGTACCCGATACCGTGGTCCGGTGACGCGTAGGGATTGATCGATTCCCGGCCGCGGTCGACGCAGCTGCTCAGCCCGGCGAGCAGGGCCAGGGAAGAAAGGATCAGGAGAAGCGTCCGCCGCATGCCAGCATTATGCGCTGGGGTCCACCGCGCCAACGGACCGCTCGCGGCGGCGCTCCGGGCTGTGTCAGCAGCGTGGACGTTTCGCTCAGCCGTCGCTGGCCGGTGGCGGGCGATGCGTCCATCGCCGGCTGGTCAAGCCACGATGGCGCCCGGCTTTCCAGGCGTTGCGGATGCGGACGGCCGGAGCTCCGGGGCCGGCTGGAACCGGCGGGCTCGCCGTGTCTGGCTGCACGCTGCGGGGCGTGGAGGACCACTCGGGGTCCTGTGACCGCTGGTGCAGGCGTGCGAGCGCATCGGTGACCCACGGCCGCGAGCGGTCGGCAATCGGGGTCTGCGTCGTCGGTAGGTCGTGGCTGGCGGTGTCTGACCCGTAGCAGCGTTCCAGGGCCGATGGTGGGATTGCCAGCGAACGGGCCAGGCAGGCGCTGATCCGTCTGCTGCGCCTGGCCGACGAACGACCCTGGCGCTGCAGCGACGTCTGCAGTTGGTCTGGGCCGTGGTGTGTGCCATCACGGGTGGCCGGCGCCGGGGCCCAGGCTTGCGTCGGGGCATGGCTGCCACCGATGTGGGCGGGGTCGGCAGGAGGCCCGAGGCTGCATCGTGCGGCGAGCCAGGCGCCCAGGACAATCCCACCGGCCACGCCCGCGCCGATGATCGCGATGTCGAGCGGGCGGACGCGCATGGATGTCAGTTCTTGCGTACGTCTTCGAAGAAGACCTTGGCGCCGAGGACCTTCTCGCGGCCATGGAGTTCTGCTTCGCGCGGGAACGCGTTGATCGACTGCTGGAGGTTGCCGCCGTTGACCGCTCCGCGGCTGGCGTCGACGACCAGATCCCAGTGCTGGGTGACCTTGTCACGCGGCCCGAGCGTTTCCGGGTCGATGAAGGCCTCGTTGGCCACCGCGGGAACGGGGAGGTAGAGGGTGGTGCCGGTGGTGGCCGGGCCGGAACGCTGGGCGACGATGGTGCTGCCGAAGGTGCCCTGGCGGATGTAGGAAAAGTAGGGGATCTGGGTCAGCGAGCTGGCGATCACCCCCTCCGGACTGAGGGTGAAATCGAATTCGATCGGTGATTCCCAGGTCTCGTTCTCGACCTCGTAGATGCCGGTGACGGCATAGGTCCCGGCATAGGGGCCGAGCTCGTTGTCGGTCGGGATCGGGTGGCACTCCTGGTGCAGCTCATACAGGGTTGCGCCGTTCTTGTCGAGGTCCTCGAGCCCGATGCCGAAGTTGGGCAGCAATGGGTCGATGACGAAACCGCCGGTGGTGCTATTCGAAATGGTGGCGAGGCCATCGATCACCAGGTCGATCCGGGTGTCGGGGACGATGGTCGCGAGCCAAGTGTGGAACAGGTACCACTCGTTGAAGTCCTCGATGATGTCATTGGTGTGGATGTCGGGGTAGGGAGCGTCGTAGAAATAGAGGAACTGCAGGTCATCCTCCTCCGAGGCGGGATCCTTGGCCAGCCACTCGAGCCCGTTGGGGCTGTTGAGGGTGAACGGCAGGCCATCCTCCTCGATCCAGAGCCAGGGGTTGATCCAGATGTGATCCACCAGCCGATTCTGCTCATCGAAGTTGATGACATAGGTATCGCCGACGGTCCAGTTGTTGGCGCTGAGGAAGAAGAAGTCATCGTCGACCCCGTGTTCCTCGAGCGGTTCGACCACGGTCATGACGTAGGTCCCGGTGAGTTTGGTGTCGGGGCCGTCCGGCGTGGGAATGAAATCGCCGAACAGGGCACCGCCGGTAACGCTGCCGGTGCCGCAGCTGCCAACCATCAGGGCGACAGCCGCCACGGCTCCGCTCAAGGCAGCTCGCAGCGCAGTGATCGAAACCCGCATGATCCCATCCTTCCATTGCATTCGGGCTCCATTCGCCCGACACGACACCCGGCCAGCCTAGGTGGCCTCCTGCATGCGTCGAGAGGCAAGGCCCACAGGCTGGACCACTGGTGCAGACGGTGTGCTACACCGCGAGAACACCATTGGTTGTATGGGTATTGCCGCCAGATGGCATCGCGTTGCGACGACTTCGCGCCCCGGGGCTCAGACGGTGGCACCGAGCGTCGCCATCACCTCCAGGATGGTGAACGGGCCGAAGGTGACCCCATCGAGGGCGACGAAGATCGTGTTCAGGCTCTGGATCTCCCAGTGCACCATGTGGGCTGCGCCGTCGGAGTCGGTCCAGCTGACCTGGCGATCGGCTTCGAGCCAGGCGTCGGTGACCATGATCTGCTGGCCGTCGCTCTCACGGGTGATGCCGGTCTGCTGGCTGAACTGGAGCACCCGACCCGCGAGCGTGACATCATCCTTGGATACGGTCACGTCGTGCGGGGGCATGCTGCTGGCAGTGGTCGCGGTCAGTTCCCACACGGCCAGCGCGCTGCGGGTCCAGGTGATGGTGACGGTGAGGGAGCGCGAGGTCCCCGTGGGCCAGCTGGCGGTCCAGCCGGAGATCGGATCGGTGGCGGTGACCGGACCGGTGGCGGTGACGGTGGCATTGTAGCGCACCTCGCCGCTGGCCCCGCTGAGATCGGTGTTGCTGCTGGCGGTGGCCTCGAGGTGCAGCTGGCCGCTGGTGTTGGGGTAACGGTCGCCGCCGTTGCCATCGAGCATGTCGAGGTCGATGTCCAGGCTGACCTCGTCGCGATAATCGAAGCTCGTGATGGTCGCATCGCAGCAGCCGGGTCGACCGAGGGCGAGCGGCAGGCGGCCGGGCGCCGCCGCCGCGCCGAGGCCATCGGTGGTCTGACCGTCTTCGATCAGGGCGTCGCGTACCGCCACCGTCGCCGCGAGGTGGGCCTGGGTGAAGGCGGCGGATTCCTGCGTGTGCGTGCGCTCGGGCAGGGCGACCTCGGAGTCGGATTCGTCATCGGTGCAGCTGACGAGCAGCAGACAGAGGGGGAAGGCGGCGAGGGCGAGACTACGGCGCAGCATGATCGGCTCCTTGTCAGGCGCCTGGTGACGGCGGGCCACCGGGTCTGATGACTATGCGCGCCGCTGCGTAGGTGTTCAAGCGACGCCCGGTCTCGCCTGCGTACGGTGGGTGAGAGCCCGACCTGACCGGCGGCCCTCATTGTGGTCTTGTCGCCGATGGGAGCGGGGCCTACACTCTGTCGCCATGGCCGACGATCCGGTACTCGCGTACGATAGCGTTTGCTTCACCTATCGCGGTGACTGGCTCCAGCGTGTCATCGCGCTGCGTGAGATCTCCTTCGAGGTCTCCGCCGGTGAGGCATGTGGCTTCCTCGGCGCGAATGGCGCCGGCAAGTCGACCGCGATCAAACTGCTGATGGGGCTGCTCCACGGCCATACCGGCAGCATCCACCTGTTCGGGCGGCCGATCGGGCCGCCGGGCCTGCGGCGCGAGGTCGGCTACCTCCCCGAGCAGCCCTTCTTCTACGAGAACCTCAGCGTCCACGAGTACCTCGCCTATCTCGGTCGGCTCTCGGGCATGGGCCGGGCCCAGATCCGCGAGGCACGTGAACGGGTCTATCAGGAACTCGACCTCGGCGACCTGCGCCGCCGCCATCTGCGCTCCTTCTCCAAGGGTATGCGCCAGCGCTTCGGTCTGGCTCAGGCGATCTTCGCCCGGCCGCGTCTGCTGGTGCTCGACGAACCCTTCTCCGGGCTCGATCCGCTCTGGCGCAGCCGGTTCCGCGAGATCCTCAAGGCTGAACGGGCGCGCGGTGCGACCCTGTTCTTCTCCTCGCACATCCTCGCCGATGTCGAGGACCTGTGCACGCATTACGTGATGATCGATCACGGCCGCGCGATCGAGGCCGGCGGTCTCGCCGGGTTGTTCGCCCGCGCCCCGCTCCAGCTCACCGGCACCGGGCCGGCGCCAGCCGAAGCCGAACTGGAGGCCGGAGGCACCTGGCACTGGGTGTTCCCCGAACAGGAGCGCGACCGGGCTCTGGCCACCGTCGCCGAGTGCGGTGGGAGCGTGGTCCGCCTGGAGCGCCAGCGCAAGGCGCTGGAGGACTACTTCGTCGCGCGGGTGCGCGCGTCGCACCACGCCGGCAACGCCTTGGCCGACAGCGCAGCGGAGCCAACGGATGCGGAGGGCGCAGCGTGATCCTCACCGTCGCCAGCGCCACTCTGCGCGAGAGCCTGCGCAGCCGCAGCTTCGTCGGGCTGCTCTCCTTGTTCGTCGTCTTCATGACCCTGTCGCGCCTGATCGGTTACATCAGCGCCACCGACGGTGACCTGGTCACCACCGACGTCGTGCTCAGCCTGCAGAGCATCATCGGTCTGCTGGTCGCGGTGGCTACCGGTACCGCGCTGATGCACATGGAGATCCAGCAACGCACCCTCTACACGGTGCTCAGCCGGCCGATCGCCCGGTGGCAGTTCGTGATCGGCAAGTTCTGTGGCCTCGCCGCTGCGCTGCTCTGCGGCCAGCTGGCGATGCTCGCCCTGTCGCTGATCTACCTCTGGATCACCGGCGCCCCGGTCACCCCGCTGCTGGTGCTCGCCGGCCTGCTGACGGCCGAGGAGGTGGTGATCATGGCCGCGGTGAGCCTGTGCTGGACCACGCTCTCGACCCCGCTGCTCGCCGCGGCGCTGAGCCTGGCCACCTACGGTCTCGGCCACGCGGTCCACGAATTGCCCGGCTTCCTCGCCTACGTCAAGAACGACACCATGCAGTGGCTGATCGCCGTGCTCGCCTCGCTGGTGCCCGATCTCGGACGCTACGCCTACCGCAACCAGGCGGTGCACGGCCTGGGCCTGGCGCCGGCCGAGGCAGCGATGACCGTCGGCTACGGCCTGCTGTGGATCGCCCTGTTGCTCACCATCACCCTGGCCATCTTCCGCAGGCGGCAGCTATGAGCGGGGCTTTTACAGAGGGGGCTTCGCCCCCTCGCGCCTTCGTCGCTTCACCCCCTCGCCCTCTGTCGTCGCTCGCCAGCTACGCTGGCGTTTTCTGCGGGCCTTCGGCCCATTATCGCAGAAAAGACGGGTCCCTCAGAGCT
>JBEPXK010000268.1:0-5802 GCA_041641915.1 Planctomycetota bacterium | reverse complement strand
GCCCTATGCTCAACCCTTGGGTTGTGGGCGGAGGGCCACCTTGGTAGTTACCCACTCTGTTGAGGACAGATCACCAGGGGGTTGCGGCGGGTTGCGCGGTGGTGGCCGGGGCTGCCTTGACAAAGTCGGGCACACATCGTGCGCGGACATCGGGTTTGTGTGGTAGTTTGCCAATGCGGTGGAGGAAGTCGGCCGTCTGGCTCAAACTGGCGACGACCCGGTCGTCGAGGCGTATGCGCCACTGCATGCGACGGAACATCGCTGCTTCCAGCGCCGGGGGTGCGCCGGTGAGCGCGGCGGTGGCCGCGGCTGCGGCGTCCGGATCGGTATTGATCCATTCCACCGCGCGGCGGGTCCCGTCGACCACCGCCTGCACCGCCTGCGGATGGGCCTCGGCGAACGCGCGGGTGGCCACGATCTGCAGCGGGTAGTCGTTGCCCAGGCCCGCGAGCACCGCGAGCTCGCGCGCACCGGGCAGGTTGCGTCGGCAGAGCATCGGTGTGGGTTCGGAGGCGGCGAGGCAGTCGATCGAGCCGCTGATCAATGCCTCGATCAGATCCTTCTGCGGCAGGTTGACCAGCTGGACCGTGTCGACGTCCACGCCATGGTGGCGCAGGTAGAGATGTACCGCCCCGTGGGTGCTGGAGCCGAACTGGACACCGACGCGCCTGCCGGCCAGATCCGCTGGTGCACGGATGGGCGAATCGCCCGGTACCACCAGCGCATGCATCTGCTCGCCTCCGCCGTAGGCCGCGATCAGCACGCAATCGCGCGGGCTCGCGAGCGCGATCAGCGCCGGCACATCGCCCATGACCGCGACATCGGCGCTGCCGGAGACCAGCGCTTCGGCCGCCGCGATGCCGGCGCTCAGGCCGAGCTTGACCTCCTCCACCCGCACGCCGTCGGCGGCGAACCAGCCCCGGCG
Organism: Planctomycetota bacterium; assembly: GCA_041641915.1. Lineage (GTDB taxonomy): Bacteria > Planctomycetota > UBA11346 > UBA11346 > UBA11346 > SLQH01. The sequence continues at coordinate 4,877 of JBEPXK010000268.1, read as the reverse complement.
TGCGGCGAGGAACTGCGGTGCGTAGTAGCCCTTGGCGGTGTAGGCCAGCCGGCAGACGGTGGTGGCGTCGTCTTGCTGGGTGCTGCAGCCGGCGAGCAGCAGCAGTGTGAACAGCGCGCGGCGGAGGTGGCGATCCGATCGGGGTGGCATCATGGGACTCCTGGCAGCGCTGGTCGGTGCTGCGCCGGGCCCAGGGCGCAGGCGCAGGGTTGGTCGTGGCCGCCGAGCGCGCGGGTGAGCTCTTCGGCGATCGCGGCGAGTGCGGGGTCGCGCCGGTTGCGCGGGCGCGGCGCAGCGATGCTGCGGTCGGCGCAGATGCCCAGCGGCGGGGGCCGTAACACCACCACGCGATCGGCGAGATGGACCGCCTCGCTGATGGTGTGGGTGACGAACACCACGCTGCAGCCGAGGCCATTCCAGAGCGCGAGCAGGTCGTCCTGCAAGCGGATGCGGGTGCTGGCGTCGAGCGCGGCGAAGGGCTCGTCGAGCAACAGCAGCCGCGGCCGCATGACCCAGGCCCGCGCCAGCGCCACCCGTTGGCGCATCCCGCCGGAGAGCGCGGCGGGGTAGGCGTGGGCGAACGCGCCCAGACCCATGTGCTCGAGCGCCGCGCGCGCGCGACGCTGGGCCGCGCCCCGCCGTAGGCCCCGGCGTCGCAGACCGTAGGCAACGTTGCCCAGCGCGGTGTACCAGGGGAAGATCGCGTGGTCCTGAAATACCACCACCCGGTCCGGCGCCGGCTGGCGCACGCGCGCGCCGTGGCACTCGATGCTACCGGCCGAGGGGCGCTCGAAGCCGGCGATGCAGTCGAGCAGGGTGGACTTGCCGCTGCCGCTCGGGCCGACCACGGCGAGGAACTGGCCCGCCGGCAGGTCGAGATCGATCCGCTCGAGCGCGGTGCAGCTGCCCTGGGCGCCGACCGCGGCGAAGGCCTTGCTCAGCCCACGGATGCGCAGCGCCTGCGCCTCAGCCATGGCCGATTCCCCAACGGCGGATGGTGCGGCGTTCGAGCGGCGCGAGTATCAGCCGCTCGATGCCCAGGCCGAGGGCGGCGATGATCGCGATGCAGACGAAGGCGGCGACGTAGTCCATGGTCCAGCGCGATTGGATGATGGCGTAGCCGAGGCCGTCGCCCGTGCCGACGATCATTTCGGCCGCGACCAGCACCCGCCAGGCGGCGCCGAGCGCGATGCGCAGGCCGCTGAGCAGATGCGGCGCGGCGCCGGGCAGGAACACGGTCACGAACAGCGTCACCGGTCCGGCGCCGCACATGCGCCCGGCGCGGACGAAGCGCGCGTCCACGCTGCGCACGCCCATCACCCCGCTGATGGCCACGGCGGGAAAGGCGGTGAGGGCGATCATTGCCACGGTGGCGGTGTGATTGAGGCCGAAGAGCAGGATCGCGACGGGGATCCACGCCAGCCCGGGGATCACCTGGAGCACCTCGATCGTCGGCATGGTCACCCGGCGCAGCGGTCGCCACCAGCCCGCGCCCAAGGCGTAGACCAGCCCGGCGCCCAGGCCGATGCCGAAGCCTTCGGCCCAGCGTCGCACGCTGACCGCCAGGTGGTGGTAGATGCTGTGACCGAGGAAGGCGCGCCCGCTGGCGAGCTCGACCAGCAGCGCGAGGCATTGCCAGGGGGTGGGGAAGGGCACGCCGCGGGTCGTGGTGACCACGACGGCCACGCCCTGCCACAGCGCGAAGCCGAAGCACCAGGCGGCGAGGGCCCACAGCAGGCGCGTGTGCCAGCCTTCGCGGGTGATCTGACCATTCGCACTCAGCGCCGGCTGCTTGCTCGTGGTCATCAGCCCGGCATCGCGCGGGGTGGCAGGGCTCATGTGCCGATCTCCTGAGACTCGGTGGCACAGCATGTTGCATACCGCACCTGAGCAAGTACCGATGCAGAGTGACTTGCGTTGACTCACGCAGGCCGAACGGTGTGGGAAAGGCCGGACGGCCGGGCCGAACCCCAGTCGGCCGTCCGGCCGGGTGGGTTCAGCCGGCCTGTCGGTCGACCCGCTGGATGGTCATCGGGACCGCCTCGCGCGGTAGCCCGCGAAGCCGGCCGCTTCGAACGCGGGCGCGAGCTCCAGGGCCGGATGGGCGTTGATCGGATGGATCGCGCCGCATTAGTGCCTCGATTGCTTGTGACAGCGACAAAAAACAACGTTTTGAAGAGGCGCTGTCACAAGCTGTCGAGGCACAGGGGGTTCGGGGGACGAAGTCCCCTGATGAAAGAGCAGAAAGGTGGGCCGGAGCCCTATGCTCGCAACCCTTGGGTTGTGGGCGGAGGCCCACCTTGGCTGACGAAGCGCTCGCGCAGTGTGCGGATGAGATCCGGTCCGTGTCCGGGCACGACCCCGACATCCCAGCTGTAGCCGACTCCGCTGTCGCGCGTCGGGCCTTGGCCCGGGCCGGATCGGCGGTAACCACTGGAGGATGCGGAACGAATACCCTTGATGAGTGGCATGGACGCAGGGCAACACGCGGCCTTCCTCACGCGGTGGATGCGCGCGCAGTCGGCGGTAGCGGCCTACGCCCTGAGTCGGCTCGGCGATCCGCACGCGATGGACGATGTGGTCCAGGAGGTCGCCCTGGCGGCGCAGCGTTACTTCGCGCGCTACGATCCGTCCCGGTCCTTCACCAGCTGGGTGCTGGGCATCGCGCACCACAAGATCGCCGATCACCAACGCGCTCGCCGGCCGACCGCTTCGCTCGAATCGGCCGAGGCCGAAGCGCAGTTGCGCGCGGCCAGCGAACGCCTGGCGCACGAGACCGGCGAGCGGGCCAGCGCGATGCATGACTGCATCGCCCGCCTGAAGCCGGAGCGTCGCGAGCTGTTGCGGCGGTTCTATCTCGACGGGCAGAGCGTGCGCGAGATCACCGACGCCATGCGCATGGGGCAGAGCGCGGTCAAGGTCGCGCTGCACCGCCTGCGCCGCGCGCTGCGCGATTGCGTCAGCCGGGCCCTCGAGCGCGAGGGGCTGCGATGAGACGCGACGACCCGCGTATCGAAGCCTGGCTCACGGGTCGCCTGCCCCCGGGCGAGCTGCCGGCGCTGCAGCAGGCTTTGGCCGACCCGGCTTTGGCCGAAGCGGTGATCCGGGCGGCGGGCGAACAGATCGCGCTGCGCGCGGCGCTGCGCGGACAGGACTGCCTCGCCGAGTTGCCGTCACCGCGCCCGGATGAAACCGGACGACGAACGCGCGGCACGCGGACGCGGCGGCGGGTGCGGCGAACCGGGCGCGGTCCGGTCTGGGCCGCGCTCGCGGCGGCCGCCTGTCTGCTGGCCGCGCTCGCCGTCTGGCAGTTGCGACCCGGTCCCACCCCGTCGCCGGGCGCTGGCGAGGAGGTCCGTTCCCAGCACGAGCCGCCGGCGAGCCGCCAGCCCTGGCGGGTGCTCGCGAGCGGATCCGGCGTGCGCGTGGGTGGCGATGCGCTGGCCGCCGACGCGCTCGTGTCGGCCGGCTCGCGCATCAGCGCGGACGTTCCCACGCAGCTGCGGCTGGCCCATCGCACAGAGCCGATCGAGCTCGAGCTCAGCGGCCCCTTCGAACTCGCGTTGGCCGGCCCGGCCACGGTCGCCTGCCAGCGGGGCACGCTGCGCGCCAAAGTCGGACCGCGCACCCGGGCTGCGCCTTTCAGCGTCATCACGCCGCACGCGCGCTGCACCGTGCTGGGCACCCGCTTTGCGGTCACGATCGCAGCTGACGCCACGCGCGTGAGCGTGAGCGAGGGCACGGTCGCCTTCGCGCGCCGCGACGGCGACGGGGAATTCGCCGCCCCGCAGGAGCTCACCGCTGGGATGCGTGCGGACAGCGCCGAGGCGCCGAGCCCGGTCGCACTGCTCGCCTACCCGCTCCATCGCGGTCCGGGCTCGCTCGACGGCACCGGGCGTCTGTCACGGATCCTGCCGTTGACCCTGCGTCGGCAGCCGGAGTGGACCGACGCGGGGCTGCTGCTCGACGGGCGCAATCACTGCGTGACCCGGACCAACGCGTCGTGGCCCGAGCTGCGCGCGGCCCTGGTCGCCAGCCGCGCGGTCACGCTCAGCGTCAAGGTCGCCAACCGCGGGCCCCCGTCTGAGAATCTGCTGCTCGGCGTGCTCTACATCCGCAAGAACACGGAGGGCGCGCGTCGGTTGGTATCGGTGCGGATGGACGACGGCGAGCCGGGGGTATGGGTCCGATGGAGCGTCACCGTTGCGCCCGACGGCACCATGCGCACGTACCGCGACGGGGAACTGCAGCGCGCGAGCCGGATCGAGGATTGGCCGTCGCAGCCGGGAGATCCGAGCGTGCAACTCAAATTGCTGATGCCTCTGGGCCATCACGGCGAACCGGACGAGGACCTGGCGGTGGAGTTCGCCGACGTGCAGCTGTTCGACCGCGTGCTCACGCCCGACGAACTGCGTCGCCTCGACCCCTGAAACGTAGGCGCTCCGCTTGCGTGCCGTCAACTCCGGCCCGGGCGCGGCAGCTGGCCGTCGACCAGGAAGTCGGCGCGCTGGAGCACCAGCGTGGCTCCGGCCGGGGCGAGGCAGACCCATTCGACCGTCTGCGGATCGAGGCGCATGTTCCAGGTCTGATACGCCAGCGGCTCGCTCTGCGCGAAGGCAGCGGCAGTGAACAGCACGCCGCAGGTGCCGGCGCGTGGGTCGCGCACGCTGCGATAGCGCACCGCGTGGATATCTTCGGCCTGCATCGCGTCGGCCAACTCCTGGCAGGCGGTGTAGTCTGAGCTGTCCTTCAGAGGGGGCGCTGCCCCCTCGCGCCTCCGGCGCACACCCCCCCGGCCTCGGTCGCCCTTCGCCAGCTTCGCTGGCGTTTCCGCCGGGCCTGCGGCCCATTTTCGGCGGAAAACAGGGCTCTGTCGG
>JBEPXK010000267.1:0-5804 GCA_041641915.1 Planctomycetota bacterium | reverse complement strand
TCGAGATCGAGACGATAGGCATTGGCCACGCCGGTCACATCGCTGCAGACGTAGAGATGACGACCGCCCGGCGCCCAGGCCGGGTGCAGGATGCGCGCGCCCACCGCCCACAGCACCCGCCGCTGCTTGCCACGCGCGAACACCAGACGCGAGCCGGTGTCGTCGACCTCGACCCAGACCATGCGCCCGTCGGCGGCCACCGCCGGCGTCCAGGGCTGCCCGGCGGTCGGCAGCGCGCGCCAAGCCACCTGGGCGCCACCAGCCGGATCCCAGACCGCGCTCACGAGCTGCTGACGGCCATCGCGCAACAACCGGATGCCGGCCAGCCGCAACGCGCCGTCTCCCGCGGGACCGGCCGCAACCTGGGCGACATGCCGCCCCAGGCGCGCCCGCCGACCGTCGGGTCCGTGGTACCAGCTGGTCACGGCCAGGTTCTCGTCGAGCTCGTGGTAGAGCCAGCCGCCGTCCGGGGCGCGGCGCACGGCCCAGCGGCCATGGCCAGGCAACGAGGTGCGCGCGAGCCCGCCGTCGCGGCCGAGGCGATGGAGCCGCGCCCGACCGTGCGCGGGCTTCAACGCGAAAACCACGCTGTCGTCATCGGCCCAGGCCGGCACCCCGAGCAGGGCGTCGCGCGGCGTGCGTCGCGTTGCGGTACGCAGCGGTTGTTCGCGCAGGATCGCCAGCTGGCGCTCCTGCTCCGCGGCCAGCGCGAACCGGGCTTCGCGCAACAAGCTGTCGTGGTCGCGGCCGAGCACCGGCCGGGCGCCATCGGTGAACCGGTAGGCCCATTGGCGCGCCTGTGCGTCCACCAGCTCCCAGGGATCGGCGGCATGCGCCGCGACAAGGTGGCGCATGTAGGCGATCCCGTAGAGATAGGCCTGCCGGCCATAGGGCCACGCGACATGGCTCAACCGCCAATCGGCGGCCGGCGGGATCCGCCCGGCCGCGGCGTGCAAGCGCCAGACCATGTGGGTCAACGCGTCGCTGCCACGTCCGCGCCAGACCGTGTCCGGGGCGACGTAGGCGCTCTCGGCCCATTGGGCCAGACCCTCGTGCCAGAAACGCGGCATGGTCAGATGGCTGGGGGTGGAGCAGTAGAAGGCGAGGAAGCTGAGCGGATCGCTCGGGAACACCCGGCCGAACAACCACTCGAGCCCGCGGCGTACGCCGTGGTTGCGATCGTTGCTGATGTGATGCGCGAACTCGTGGATCAGTGTCCGATCGAGATAGTCCGGACCGGCGAAGATGTAGGACTGCGGCGGCGGGGCGACCAGATCCACGCTCACCGCGGGAAAGGGGATCTGGCTGCTCCAGCCGTTGTGCAGATCGGCGCGGTCGGCCAGGATCAACACCAACCGCCGTGGGGGCTCGTAGTCGGCCTGCGCGCACATGAAGCGGAACAGCGCCTCGGCGCGAGCGACCGTCGGCCGCAGCTGTTCCGCCAGGTCGACCGGGACATAGACCCGTAGATGCGCGGTCTCGAGCACCGCGTGCCGCTTGCCCTTCTGCCCACCGACGGCGTCCACCGCCGGCAGCGCGACCACGGCCACCAGCAGCAGGACCAGAAACCTGAGCGCCATCGCCTCCGCCTTTCGCTAGCGGCATTCCAGCAGCCACCAACCTACCGCAGGCCTGCGATTCTGCCGCAGCGTACCGGGTTCGTCCACCGCCCATCGCACCATGCTCGACATCGCGTGGCGAGCACCGCTGATATCGATTCCCGATGCTCATCGCCGATGGTCATCGAGCCGAACGAAACGAGGGCGACCTTGCGGCCGCCCTCGTTTCGTTTCACCAGTCGGCAACGATCAGCCGTCCGCGTCAGGCGCGAGCAGCGGGCTGGGCTTGCCCGCCGGTTCGATGCCGACGCCGAGCAACTCGGTCTTGAGCGGGTCGAAGCTGGCATCGTTGTTGGGGATGTCCTGGGTCGCGGTCCGGGTTCCCACCGCACGCGGCCGGAAGGTGACCTTGTGCTGCACATACTCGGTCGACAGGAAGGTGACAATCGGCCAGGACGGCGCAACCGGCAGACTGTACGTTGGTGCGGGATCCAGGGGCGGCACCAGTTCGGCGCTGTAGTCGCCAGCCCCCGCACCGGTCAGGCGCCAGGTCTGCCCCTCGTCGAGACGCAGCGCGCCGGCCGGCAGGTAGGGCGTGTAGGACGTCCGCAACGCACCGCCAAGACTGTAATCGTATTCGTGGTTGTGGACCCGGAAATTGCGCACGGTCCCGTCCGGATCGGTACGATCGACGGCGCCCATATTGGCCCCCGGCGAACCCGTGGGCCTGACCCCCGGATAGATCGGGTAGGCCGGATGGGTCGATAAGAACCATTGGCCCCCAGGGATGTAGGTCCCGTCGATGATATTCAGCGCGATGTTCGGGTTCCGGCTGGTACCGAGCACTGCAAACTCGTAGTCGGGACTCATCTCATCGCAGTAGTCGCGCGGGATCATGTCGGTACCCGGAACACGTTCGGGGAAGCCCGGGTAATTGTTGACCCACCCGATCAGGTCCCCAGCGACATCCAATGATGGATTGTAACCGGTCTTCCAGTCGAACCAGGTGTCGATGTCGGCATTGGGGATGTTGATCTCAACCATGTGTTCCAGGCCACCGCGCAGACCATCGTTGGTCATCGGATTCTCGTCACCCGGAGTGCTGCCTGCCGGGTGATGCGTCATACCCGGGTCCCAATAGCCGGTGATGGCCAATGGCTCGTTCGGGGGCGCCGTCTCTGTCGCGGGCAGCAGATCGCCCATGAAGGACTCACGCGGACTAGGATCGATATTATAGGCCTCTGCCGACAGGTCCACGCTATCCCAGCCCTTGACATCCTCGGCCCACCGGTAGACGCCCGAATAGAGAGTGGGCACCGGGTCGGTGTAATCGTCGTAGAAGATCTCGCCGCCGGTGCGGTTGCGATCGATACCGGTCGACCAACGCGGCTTGAAGACCACGTGCAGGAGCGATTCCATGCCGGCAGCAAGCTCGTCCGGCAACTCGCTGACGAACTCGAAGTCCTCCTTGACCACGCGGATCCGGTGGGTGTAGCGGATGCTGAAGACACCCGGCAGCACCAGATTGAACCGGTCGGGCGAGGTATCGGGGCGATCGCCGTCATTGGGGTCGCGGCGCGGTGGTGCGAAGTCGAGCCGCGAAGACGAGGTGTCGTCCCAACCATCGTCGTCCCAGTCGGCGGGCACATCGACCAACCCATCCTTGTGGGTCCGCAGGTCCTGCTGCACCGTGAGCAGACCCTCTTCAGGCACCGTACTGACGGTGGTGAACACGCCGTCGTAGCCATCGAGGTCGAGGTCGAAGAAGTCGAGCACGTCGTCTTCGTTCGCATCGCCCGGGTAGAACGGCGGCACCGTACCGAGACCGACGTAGTCTTCGTCGTTGATGTAATCCATCATGTCGGCCCAGATGCCGATCGGATCGCCATTGACATCGGTCTGGACGTCGTTTTCGTCCAACACGCCATCGCCGTTGGTATCATAACCTTCACCCGGATCCATCACGCCGTTGAGGATGCCGGTGACATAGCCATCGATGTAATCCTCGATGTCGATCCGCCCGTTGCCGTTGGTGTCATAGGGCGCGGGGAAGAAGCCATCGACCATGCCATCCCACTCGGTGCGGCTGGCCGGCAGATGCCGGGCCAGAGCGCGCTGGGCGTTCTGGTTGTTCTGGAAGATGATGTCGTTGATCTCGCCATCGGCGACGGAGCCCGGCACGTTGGTCATGAAGACCTCGATCCGTGGCGCCTTGGGCACCGGGAAGTAGGGATCGTCGACGATCGACTGGACCAGCAGGTCACCCTGGAAGACACCGAAGTCCTCGATCGGCAAGGTGAACGACATCTGCGGCCAGTCCCAAGAAACGGTGACGAAAGCGCCGGGGATGAACACCGCGTCCTGCTGCTCCTCCTCACTGATTATGCCATCGCCGTCGGTGTCGACCAGTTCGCCCGACTCGAGATTCGGGTTGACAACCATGATGTCCTGGTTGTTGACCGGGCCTTGTTCGGGGCCATCGAGCCCGCCGAACTGACCGGTGTCGATCATATAGTAGTTGGGGGCGGTGACCACGTTGCTCGGCATCGGATCCTGGCCCTCATCGAGCTCTAGAGTCACTCCGCCGATGGTCGGGGTGTTCCAGTCCGCTCCTTCCGGCCACACCGCGCCGTACCGCAGACTCCAGTACAGGCCCCAGTTGTACCAGTTCATCATCGGGTTGACGGTCGCCCACAGTTCGTGATCCGGCGGCGGCAGAAGGTTGTCCGGGACGATGGTGCCTTCGGGCTGACCACGGATCTCGTTCATGTCCGGGCTCAGGTCGATGATCCGACCGGTCGTCGCGCCCATACGGCCGACGACATAGACGCGATCGCCATCGCGCAGGCGGGTCAGTGCAGAGGAATCCCAGGACTTTGTCCGGTGCCACAACCACGGCAGGCGGTGGCGGGCACGTGCCGCGTCAATCGCCTGTAGGGCCGGTAGCGGCATGCCGGCGAGACCGATGGAGGTCCCGTTGATGCCACCGCTGGGCAGCTGGTAGATCACCTCCTGATTGTCGAAGTGCGGCTTGCCGACGGCGCTGAGCGGCAGGGGCCAGGTAGCGCCGGCATTCTGGATCACATAGGAATGCTCCAACCCGCCACCCCAGCAATCGACCATGTGGAATACGGTCTCATCCGACTCACGCACGCTGTAGTCGCTGTCCTTGATCCGCTTACCTTCGCCACGCACAGCCATGATCGGATCGACTGCGGTACCGCGGACGACGAAGGTGTAGGCGTCTGGTTCCGGCCGATCGTCCCAGTCTTCCTCGTCAAACAACCCGGGGTCGGAGGTGTTGATGGCGATGGTGACGAAGCGCTCGTCCTCCTCCGGCTGCTGGTGGGTCTCGGGATTCGGCTCTTGATAACCGGGGTCGAAACCGAGCGCCCAGAAGGCCTCGCCACGACGGATGTAGGTACCGTCATCGCGCTCGTACAGATCGCCCGCGCCCTCGTAGGGCTGGAGATGGTAGACCTCCTCGGTGCCGAGCACCCCGCCGGCGCTATCGTAGACGAAGCGGTAGGGCTGGAGCGTCACGGCATAGTCACCGGCGTCTTCACCGCCGACAGTCACCGCGCGGACGCTCGGATCCTTCTCGTCACCGACATCCATACCGATGTTGCCGGTATTGCGGATGGTGTAGACCTCGCCCAGCTCAACCGGGTAGCCGGCGCGCGCCGCGCCGTTGGCGATATAGAGCGGCGGCAGCAGCACGGTGTGGTCGAGCAGGCTGGGGAAATTGTCGTTGCGCTCGATCTTGGTGTCCTCGCGGTCGAAGACCTCCAGACGCGGGCCGACCCCACGGCCGCCGACGCGGAACCAGTAGCGCTCGATCACCGGGTCGGTGCAGATGATCTCGATCCGGGCGTTGCGGATGGAGAAATCGGTCGGACGGAAGTCGATGTCGAACTCAAGCCAGTCGCCGGGGGCGAGCACCGGGGTCGGATCGCCGGCCTCCCAGCTCACCGGATTGGCCGGGTCGCTGGCGCGGCCGATGGCGATATTGCGCGCACGGTAGTTGTCGGCGTGCGGCCCGGCGATGTTGACCAGGGGGTTGCCGTTGAGCGCGATGTTCTGGGCGTCGTCCCAGATGCCATTGGTGTTGGCATCGCGGAAGCTCTCGCCGGCATCGTACTGACCGTTACCGTTGGCATCGGTGTAGCGCTCGGGCTCGTCGTCGTTGCGGATGATGAACCGCTTGGTGGTCAGGGTGCCGAGAAAGCTGCTGCCGAAATCGGT
>JBEPXK010000266.1:0-5815 GCA_041641915.1 Planctomycetota bacterium | reverse complement strand
CGTGCAACCGTGACGCCGGGCGACGGCTGCAGCCAGCCCCACCACTTCGCCCATCATGCCGGTGGTGCGCTGGTTGCGGAAGTAGGCGTGGGCGATGTGGGTCATGCTCGCGCAGCGTCCGGCGAGGAACAGGTTGGCGCAGTCGCGGGCGTAGAGCGACCGGTAGGGGAGCCAGCGGGTCGGGTGCTGGTTCTTGCCTGGATGATCGGCGATGGAGCGGAAGACCTGGTCGCCGAGGAGAGCTTGCAATTTGGGCTGCGGGAGGTGCAGATCGATGCCCCAGCGGCAGGGAACGCACTCGTCGGCGTAGCCGCCCGCTGCGGCCAAGAGATCGTGTTGCGAATAGACCACATCGCCGATGACCCGACGCGACTCGCGTTTGCCCAGCACGTGACCGACCCAGACCAGTCGGCGGTCGGCGTAGCGCGCGCGTTTCGGGCTGTGGTGGACCTGCCAGGCCCAATTGCCGTAGATCGCCCGCAGCAGGTGGTCGCGGATCGCCTCGCCGTCCTGGACCATGTCCTGGTGGAAGCCGGCCTCCCAGTTCCAGCCGCCGGCGAAGGAGTGCTGACAGGTGGTCTCGTTGATCGGCAGCGCCCAGGGGCAGTCCGGAAAGGACTGCGGAGTGTCGCTGGCTGCGCTGTGCCAGTGCAGCGTGGCGCCGAGCACCTGCTGGTCGCCGCGCGGCGGGGCGAGGCTTTCGGCGGTCTCGTCGCGGCCCTCGCGTCCGACCCGGCAGGTGGCTCCGGCGAGGGCGGCCAGGGCACCATCGCCGCTGGCGTCGAGAAACAGGGGTGCGGCGAAGCGCTGTCGGCGTCCGCTGCGGGTATCGGTGGCGACGATGGCGACGATGCGATCACCGTCGAGGCAGACCGCCTGGCTACGATGCCCGAGCCAGGTCGACACCTTGGGCTCACGCGCCACCAGGGCATCGCGGAGGCTGGCGGCCTGCTGGAAGCGCTCGGCTTGATGACAGTGGACATTCTCGCCGAGGTCGTTGCCTTCCAGTTCGCTGACCACGTCGCCGAGACGCGGATAGGGCTCGACATTGCGATCGGCGTTGAGCTGCACCCGGATCTCGGTGCTGTTGTTGCCACCCAGCACGGGGCGGTCCTGGATCAGGGCCACCTGCAAACCCTGGCGCGCGGCGGTGACGGCGGCACAGATGCCGGCGATGCCGCCACCGACCACCACCAGGTCGTGTTCGCTGTCGGCATCCCAGTCCTCGGCCAGGCCCAGACATCGGCGACGGAGCGCGGCCAGCGGCTCGCCGTCGTCCGGCGGCCGCCAGTCGGGATCGCGGCTCAGGCACAAGGCGTCGCAACGGCCATCGAATCCGGTCAGGTCGCGGAGGCTGACGGTATGGGCGCCGGCGCGCAATTCGACCAGGCCGCCATCCTGCCAGGCCCAGGCGGCCCCGGCGGTGCCGAAGACCGTGTCGACCGCCACCCCATCGATGTGCACGGCGAAGCGGCCCGGCGCACCCGGCGCCGGGGCACACCAGTCGCGGGTGCGCACCCACAGGCGCCAGGCGCCGGCGGTGGGGAGGTGCATGCCGGTGCGGGCGTCGGCAACCGGCCGACCCCAGCCGTGGGCGAGCAGGTAGGGCGACCCCATCTGGTCCATGTGTTGGGCGTCGAGGCTCCAGCCACCGTAATCGGTGAAACCCTCGGCTTCGAGCCAGAGCAAGTCGTCGTGCGTGTCCATGCCCCGAGCCTGGACGAGCGGGAGCCTGGTGCCGCGCTCAATCTTGTTAAGCTATCAAGCAGATCCGATGCCCGGCCCAACCGAACGTCCGACCCTCGCCGACATCGCCGATGTTGTCGGCATCAGTGCCGCCGCGGTGTCTTTGGCGCTGCGCGGCTCGCGGCGGGTGTCTGAAGCCACCCGCGCCCGCGTCCAGCTGGCCGCCCGGGAGCTGGGCTACCGCCCCGATCCACTGCTGGCGGCGCTGGCGCGACGGCGAGTGACCAGCAAAGAAGTGCCGGCACGGGCGGTGATCGCCGTGGTGGCCGATCGTCCCTTGCGCGGGGGCGGCGAGCTGCCGTGGTGGTTGGCGGGCTACCTGCGCGGCCTGCGGCGGGTGGCGCGACGATTGGGCTACGCGCTGCATACGATCGATGCCGCACGCCCAGACCTGGCGGCCCGCCTGACCGCCAGCCAGGTGCAGGGTCTGGTCCTGCTGCCGCTGCACGGACTGCCGCCGCAGGCCTTGGACGATGTCGACTGGTCGTCGCTGAGCGCGGTCGCCATCGGCGGCGGTCCAGCGGAACCGATCCTGGACCGCGTCAATCTCGACTTCCATGCCATCTTCGGTGACCTGCTGCCGCGCCTGCAGGCGCGCGGGCTCCAGCGCATCGGCTACGTCAACGAGCTCGCAGCCGAGCGCCGTCTCCTCGGTGCAGCGGTCGGCGCCGGCAGCGCCTGGACCGCGATCACGCCGGGCATGCACTGGTGTCGACCATTGTTGCCGGCAACTGGCGGATTGACTGCGGCGCGATTGGCCCGCTGGCGGCAGCGCGAGCGGCCGCAGGTGGTGATCGCCCAGGAACCGGCCGTGCTGCGGCTGCCCGTCCTCGACGATCTGGCCCGATGCACCCTCCACCGTGCGGCAGCGGACGCCGACCTTGCCGGCTACGACCGCCGGCCGGCCGACCGCGGCGCGGCGGCGCTGGAACACCTGCACGAGGCCATCCTGTCCGGGCAGCGTGGCGTGCCCGGCCGGCCACGCGACATCCGGGTGCCGGCGTGTTGGCAGGATGGTCCCTCCTTGCCGAGGCTCCGGATCGACGGTGATGGCTGCCAGGGGTGATCGATGCCATTCCGTCGAAGGCGAGTTCTCCCAGGCGATGATGTCTGGGAGGCGATAGCGGACTGGGAGGCGATAGCGGACGGCCAGATCGAAGACCCGCAGTACTGTCGCCCATCTCTTCTATCGGCATCGGGGTCTCAGCCCATCGGCCTACTCGTCCTCGAGCTGCCCGGCTCGGGCGGCGCCGGCCTGGATCTCGCGCACGCTCCGGCCGCACCAGCGGGCCACCGCCTTGGCGAAGGCCGCCGAGCCGGAATAGCCGAAGCGCTCAGCGAGTTCGGCCAGGGGTCGCGCCCCGTCGTGCAGGTCGTCGATGACGGCGCGGGCCCGCAGGCGGCGTAGGAAATCCTGCGGAGTCTCGCCGCGCTCGGCGCTGAACCGGCGGCTGAGGTGGGCCGCGCTCACCCCCACCGCCCGCGCCGCATCGCCGACTGTGATGCGGCGCCGATGATGGGTCTCCAGCCAGTCGGCGGCCTTGCTGACCAGCGGGGCGTGGCGGGGGGCGATGCCTCCGCGCGCGATCAGATCCTGGGCGAGCTCCACCAGCAGGAGATGCAGGAGATGCCGACAGGCTTCGTCGCGCAACGGCCCACCGGCCGTCGCCGCCAGCAGCTCGCGGTGGCGGGCCACCAGCCGGGCGAAGTGCGCCACCTGCCAGGCGCCGCTGACTGTGCCGAGGCGGGTGGTGACCGCGCTCGCCGCTCCTGGCCCGGTCCAGGCCACGCGCCGGACCCGCATCGGCATCGCCGTCGAGGCGATCACCTCGTTCGGCACGCTCGGCGCCAGCAGCAGGGCCCAACCGCGGCCGATGATCTGTGGAGCGCCGTCGTCGATGACCACCGTCCCCCGGCCGCCGGTGATCAGCAGCAGCACGTGATTGGGACGCCGCCGATGAGCGATGCGCCGTCCCTCCCAGCGCTCCTCGGAGACCCGGTAGACCCCGAGTTCGCGCTCATCGACCGCCAGGGTGCGCACCAGATCGGCCATGCCCCGATATCACGGATCGGGATCCTGAGATCAATATCCAGGATCTCGTAGCAAGGCTGGCTGCCGCGGATAGGCTATTCGACAGCCAATTCACAGCTGAGGCATGTCTCATCGCTGCCTGCGGTCGCACCGGTTGGTAGCGAGCATCTCGCCAGCACATCACGATCCGGGATTTTCACCATGAGCGACGATCGCCCCAACATCCTCCTCATCATGACCGATCAGCAGCGCGGCGACGCGCTCGGTCTCGCGGGCCACCCCGTTCTGCAGACGCCCTATCTCGACCGACTCGGGGCCGCTGGCTTGCACTTCCGCCACGCCTACAGCGCCTGCCCGCAGTGCATCCCAGCCCGACGGACCCTGATGAGCGGGCGCAGCGCCCACGGCCATGGCGTCTACAACAACCGCAACGCGCCCATGCCCTGGCCGACCCTGGCCGGCGAGCTGACCCGGGCCGGCTACCACACCCACCTCTGCGGCAAGCTCCATCTGCACCCGCAGCGTAAGCTCTACGGTTTCATGAGCGCCGACTGGGCCGACGCGCCCCACGTCAACGGCGGCGGGGCTGACTGGACCGGCGATTATGGCCGCTGGCTGCGTGATCGCGGCTGCGACGAGTTCGAACCCGGCATGGGCCACGGCGCCAACTGCAACGGCTGGGTGGCCCGCCCCTGGCACCTCGATGAGCGCCTCCACTTCACCAATTGGACCACCGAGATGGCGCTGCGTTTCTATCAGCGCCGCGACCCGACCGTGCCGTTCTTTCTCAAGGTCAGCTACCACCAGCCACACCAGCCCTGCACGCCGCCCCGAGCCTATTGGGATCGCTACATCGACGCCGAACTGCCGCCGCCCATCGCCGCTGACTGGTCGCGCAAACAAGAGCGTTACCAGCCCGGACTGCCCATCAACAGTTGGCAGACGGTGCTCGGCGAACGTCAGATGCAGCAGTTCCGCGCCGGCTATTTCGGCTGCATCAACCACATCGACGACCAGATCGGCCGCCTGCTACGCTGGGCCCCGCCCAATACCGTGGTCCTCTTCTGTTCCGACCACGGCGAGATGCTCGGCGACCACCAGTGGATCCGCAAAGCCCGCGCGCTCGAGCCCGCCATCCGCGTGCCCTTCCTGCTGAATCTCCCGCAGCAGCTGGGCATCGACCAGGGCCGCCGCATCGACGCCCCGGTCGAACTCATGGACGTGATGCCGACCCTCCTCGACTGTGCCGGCGTCGACATCCCCGACAGCGTCGAAGGCCAGAGCCTGTTGCCGCACCTGCGTGGCGAGACCGGCTGGCGCGATCGCGTTCACGGTGAGATGGGCGGCATGGGTGGCGAGGACAGCGGTATGCAATTCCTCACCAGCGGCCCGTGCAAATATATCTGGGAACCGGGCCTGGACCGCGAACTCTTCTTCGACCTCGCCGAGGACCCCGACGAACGGCGGCCCATCCCCGTCGACGGCGAGCGCGCCGCCGAGATCGACGACTATCGCCAGGACCTCATCCGCCGCTTGGCTGGCCGGCCCGAAGGCTTCGTCCAGAACGGTCGACTCGTGCCGCTTCCGGGCAGGACCAGGGAGGTGGCGGAGCCGTTGCCGGCGCCGTGAGCAGGGTCATCCAAGGTGGGCCTCCGCCCACAACCCAAGGGTTGAGCATAGGGCTCCGGCCCACCTTTCTGCTCTTCCATCAGGGGACTTCGTCCCCCGAACCCCCTGTGCCTCGACGGCTTGTGACAGCGCCTCTTTCAAAACGTTGTTTTTGGATAACGTCAAGGAAATCCCGCCACCGAAGATGCATGTCCGCGGCAAGCATAGGTTACAGGCAGACCACTGGTTATCTTCTGCGTCTGAGGTGTCTACGGACCCTCTTGGGCGGCGACGAAAGGAAGCCTCATAGAATGACAAGTCCCTCAGAGCTCCAGGAAAGGCTACCAAACCGATCCCGGCCTTGCGCGCGTCAGCGCGCCGCTGAGGGGTCATGGGGGCCGGGCCGGCCCCCATCGGCCGACAGAGCCC
>JBEPXK010000265.1:0-5840 GCA_041641915.1 Planctomycetota bacterium | reverse complement strand
CCGCGGGCTGGGTCGGGTCCGAGCCGAGCACCGTCCCCGCGAGTTCCTCGATGCCCGCGCGAGCACCCCGTGGGTAGGCGGGGAGATACGACGACCCGAGGGTGGCCACCTCGCCCCACCCCGTCGGGCCCTCGTCGGTCTCCAGGCGGACGACGGTCGCCTCGAACGCCTCGTAGGAGTTCTCCCCCGACCAGTCGTAGCTCCCCTCCGCGATCGGCAGGTCGACGCTGTAGACCGCGAGCTCCGTTACCTCCATACGGGTATCGCCCCGGGTCGCCCTGTTAAGTCTACTGTCGGGCCCGGCGCTCTCACGGCGACGTCGCTCCCAGGCAGCGGTCTCTGCACCCGCCTGCTCAGCGGCCGCACGGTCGGCTGCGGCCTGGCCGGCCACGCGCTCGCACTCGTCGCGCAGGCGCGCCAGCGCTGCGGCGCTGCGCATGGTATCCGACGCGCGCAGCGCCTCCTCCTCGCCGCGGGCCGCTTGACGCTCCTCGGCCACCCGCGCCTGTTCCCCGGCGATCGCGACCAGACGCGCCCTGGCCGCCTCCATGCGCTCGGTCGCCGCGTTCAGCCGACGCTGGGCCTCGTCGTAACCCGTATGCTCCCGGCGCACCCGGTCGGCCAGCACGCGTGCGCGCACGGCGAGGTAGTCGCGGTAGACCCGCTGGAAGGCGATGACCGCCTCGTGCGCCTCGCAGGCGGCGCGCAATTCCTCGCGGTCGGCCTCCAACGCCTGGAAGTTCTCCGCCACCTCGGCGATCACGCCCGGATCGATCGGCGGCAGGGCATCTGCCAGCGCCGCGGTGAGCCGCTGCTCGTCAAGGGTGCGCGAAAGCTGCGGCCGGCGCAGCTCGATCAGCAGATCGACGAGGCTGCGGTAGCGATGGGCGCCGAGACCGAAGAGCGCATCGTCCACGGCGTGGCGATAGGCCTCGGCGGTGTCGTAGAGCATGCCCCGGCCATCCAGGGCCTCCTTGCACTGCTCGCGGTTCCAGGGGGTACCGTCGTCGCGCTTGAGCGCGAACTCCGGACCCACCCGTTGCGGCGTGACAAAATACCACTTCGCCCGCAGACCCTGGTGCCCCGCGAGCGCGCGCAGGCCACAGCCGATGGTGCAGACCTCGGTGGCGCCGGAGTCGTCGGTGCGTTCGAACTCCAGCCAGGTGTAGCCGGTGCGTTCGTGGTAGCGGTCCATCAGCAGGTGCCACTCGAAGCGGCGGTTGCGATCGCCGTCGGGCTCGACCCGCGCCGGCGAGACGACACCGTCGAAGAGGAACGGCAGCGTGAGCGCCAGAACGCGGGTCTTGCCGCAGCCGTTGTTGCCGCGCAGCAGCAGGCGCCCGCCCGCAAAGCGGAAGACCTCGTCGTCGTAGCGGTAGAGATTGAGCAGGCCGCAGCGGGTGGGCTGCCAGCGCGTGGTACCGCTCATGGGTAATCCTCTTCGAACAGACTCATCTGCGCGCCCGCGTCCTCGGGCTCGGGTTCGGGCGCCTCCGGCTCGAGCGCGTAACGGGCGACGGCCGCCTGCGGCCGTACGCTGTCGCCATCGCGGACGACCAGCCCGAGCGCCTGCAAGCGGTCGAGCAGGTGCCGGCAGAGCTGACGCGCGCCCTCGGCGGTGGCGGCGTCCTTCCGCCACTGCGCCCCGAAACGCGCGGCGGCATCGGCCAGATGCGCCTCGCAGGCGGCCAGCGGCACCGCGGTGGCTCCAGCGCGCAGTTCGCCAGCGCAGAACTCGGCCAGCAGCAGCGCGGCGTGGCCATCGGTGCCCTCCTGCGGCAGACGGAAATCGGCGAGCTCGAACGCGTCGTCCACCAGCGCCACCCCCTCCTGTCGCTGCTCGGCGATCAGCCCGGTGGCCTCGCAGAGCTCGTGCACCAGATGGCTCTGTTGCGAGCGCAGGTAGTCGGCGGCATCCGGCGGCAGCTGGTGGTAATAAACGACGGGCCGTTCCAACAACGCGCGCTTGAGTCCCTGGCGCAGGCGGCGCCGGCGCTCGTCATCGCCACCCCCGGCCGGCTCGTGTTGCAACGCTTGCAGGCGCGCGTCCGGATCATCGTCCGCGATCAGGCTCGGGCCCTGACGCACGGCCAGCAGCCGCGCGAGCACCGCGCGGTGGATCGTGTAGAGGCAGTCCTCGCCGGTGGCGACGAAGCGGTCCTCGTCACCCTGGACGCGCTCCAGCAGATGCCAGTCGAGCAGCATCCGGCCCACCGCCACCAGATCGCCGCGGTCCGGTCGCCGGTCGAGGTCGAGGTCGATGCCGGACGCGCCGAGCACCGGATCGCCAGCGAGCTGCCCCTGGATGTCCTCGGCCAGGCGCCCGAGGGTGATCTGCCGGCCGCTGCGCTCGCAGGTGGCCAGGGCGAGGCACAACAGCACGTAGCGCCGCCGGGTGAACGGCTGGCCGTGGCGTGGGTCGCGCGCCGGGTGGCTGCGGTCCGGCGCCAGCAACGGCGAGGGGATCTTGTGCAGGCGCAGGCAACTGACGTGTCCGTGCAGGACCCAGCCCGGGTGGGTCTGGAACCATGCACGCAGGTAGTCCTCGTGGCGCCGGGCGAGCACGAAGAGATCACGATCGTCGTCGCGGTGCAGCAAGGGCCGCTGCAGCAGCGCGCGCAGCGCCCGGCGGCGTTCCTCGGCCACCGCGGCGTCGACACGTTGCTGCAGCAGGGCGGCGCGGCTGCTCACGACCAGGCCTCCTCGATCTGCAGGGCCAGGTCGGGGCCGCGCAACTCGCCGCCGGGCACGGCGAGCGCGACTTCGGGCGCGTCGGCCACCGGCGTACAGCGCACGCGCAAGGAACCATCGCCCGAGACCGTCTCGACCGTGGCCAGCGGATCCGTCCGCTCGGCGAGCACCGCGCCGAGGCAGGCGAGCAGGACATCGAAGGCCAGCGGGTCGGTGATCTCCAGCTCGGAGAGCCTGGTCACGCGCCCGGTGGCGATCGCCGCGCGGGCGCGGGCCAGGGCGGCGGCCTCGAGAGCCAGACGACGGCGCATCTCGGCCTTGGCCAGGCCGTGATCGAGCACCACCGCCGGTTTGCCGGGGCCCTGGCGCAAGCGCCCGGCTTTGCGCAGCTGGGCAGACACCACCATCGGCGGCGCATCGAGCCAGCTGGTCGCGGGCGGTACCGGCTCCTGCTCGCGCGCATCGAGGGTGTCGTCGTTGACCATCAAGTGCCGGCCCGGTGCCAGCAGGAAAGCCTGGCGATAGAGCGCATGCATCGCGGCATCGTTCGCGGCGGTGGCGAACCAGCGCGCGAGGCTACGCAGATCGGCGACGCGGTCGCTGCGCCGCAAGCGCGCGTCGTGGATCGCCGACAGGGCCTGCAGCAGCCCGGTGAGCGCGGAACGGGTGTGCGCGCGCAGCTCGGTGTACTGGGCCGGGCGCTCGCCGTGCCCGAGGAACCACGAACGCAACCCGGCCCAGCGGCGTTGCCATCGTGCCTGGCGCGCGGCTCGGGCCTCGGCGTCCTGGCGGAGTTCGTCGCTGAGATCGCGATCGGCGGCGCGCACCAGCCACGCCGCGATCCCGTCCGCTTCCAGGGCGGTGATGGCTTCGACGATGGCGCCGGCGTTCACGGTCAGCTCGCGCAGGAAGCGCTCCACGTAGCCGACCAGGTGTTCCTTGTATTGGAGGAAGTCGTCGACACCCGCGCCGCGCAGATCCAGGCTACGCCGCAGCGAGGCGAGGAAGGCCCGCGCCTGCTCGGCCAGGCCGTCGAAGCGGGCGAAGAGCTGGCTGCAGGTCTGATGGACGCGCCCCGCATCGCCACGGGGATCGCGCACCAGCGCGGCCAGCGCCTGGAGATGGTCGACGATGTCGCCGAGAGCCGCGGTCTGCAGCGCGCCCGGGTCGGCGATGCGCTCGCGGAAAACGGTGAGGGCGGCCTCCGCCGCCTCGCCCTCACGCGAAAGCTGGTAGAGGAAGCGCGCGCGGTTGAACTCCTCGACCGTGCGCACCTCGCCGCTGTCGTGGGTGGCGACGAGGTTGCCCCAGTCCTCGAGCTGGCGCAACTGCAGCTGCACCTGCTCCGGGCCGTCGAACAGCTCGGCCGCGCCGGCTGTCTGCAGGTCGGCCCACAGCTCCTCCGGCCGCAGGTGCAGACGATAGCGCTCTTTGGCGGCGACGAAGCGGTCGAGCACCGCGCGATAGCAGGCGCTGTTCTCAGCCGAGAGATGAGCGAAGACCCGCGTCATCGCGCGGATCGTGGTGATGCTCTGCCGGCATCAAGCGGCGCGTTCGCACCGCGCGGCGGCGACGGATCGACCGCGAAGGCGGCGAGCGATGCGAGCGGAGCAGGTCCGTCGGGCGTGCCAGGCGGCCGTGGTGGTCGATGCACGGTCGGCCATCCGGCCCGCCATGGCGCCAAACGGTCGGCCGCGGTCGACCGGGCTACGCGGGGCGTTACCGAGCGGAGGACCAGGCGGGATGGGATCAAAACCCGCCTGACTGGGCTGCAGATCGTACCCGATGGAATGTTACCGCCGCGATATCTCGACTGAAACGCCTGTGAATACATCGCGACAACGGCTTTGGTCGTCAGGTCTCGCTCCGGTATCCTGGCGTGATGCGGGCCCGTCGACATGTTGCTGCTTGCCTGCTGATCCTGGTCGCCATCCCCTGCGGCCCAGCCGCGCATGCGCTCTCGTCCGAGGGCCTTTATCGCCGGGTGATCGCGCTCAACCGCATCCAGGAGCCCGACCTGGATGTCATCGCGCTCGAGGCCGCTCTCACCGGGCTGGTCGCGCAGACCCGCGCACGTCTGGCCGCCGCGAGCAGCCCGGCTGAACAGGTGGCGGTGCTCAACCGCTGCCTGCTGGCCGACCGACCGGTGAGCTACCTCTCGCGGCTGTACTGGCGCGATGCCACCCTCGCCGCCGCGCTGCTGCGCCAGCGGGGCAATTGCCTCGCGACCAGCACGCTCTACGCCCTGGTCGCCGCGCGGCTCGAGCTGCCGGTCGGGGTGGTGCTGGTGCCGGGACACGCCTTCGTCCGCTGGGACGACGGCCGGACCCGGATCAACATCGAGACCACCGCCGGCGGACGCCGTATCGACGATGCCGCCTATCTCCGCCGCGCGCGGGCCGGGAACCCGATCGACCGCGAGGCCTTCGGCTGGGGCCGGACGCTCAGCGCGCAAGAACTGCTGGCCGAACTCACCCGCGTCGCGGCCATGCATCGCCGCGCGACCGGCGAGCTCGGCGCCGCCTGCGCGATGATGCGCGAGGTGCTCACGCTGGTGCCCGACCGGCTCGACCATCGTCTGCTGGCGATCACCCTACAGGCGGAGTACGACGGTGACCGCTCCGGCGCGCGCAGGGCGGTGCGCGCGATCCTCGAGCGCGACCCGCCACCGAGCGTCGCCGTCGACGCCCTGCGCTTCCTCGCCAACGAGGCCGCGGCAGCAGGCGCCCATCGGCGCGAACGCGCGCTGCTGCGCCGGGCGTTGGCGTGCGCGCCTGATTCGAGCCGCCGGGCCGTGCACGCCGCCCTCGCCTCCTGCCACCGCTCGCTCGACGCCCACGCCGACGCGGTCCACCATCAGCGCCGCGCGGTCGCGCTCTGTCCGCCCGCAAGCCGCGACCGGGCCCGCCAGCTGGGCCTGCTGGCGGCCTGCCTCAAGGATGCTGGCCAGTTCCACCGCGCGCTGGATACCGTCGCACGCGCCCGGGCGATCAACCCCGAGGACAGTCATCTCGCGCTGCTGGAAGCCGGTTGTCTCGTCCTCGCCGGCCGGCGCGAGGCCGGTGAGGCCCACTTCACCACGCTCGAGCCGCCGACCGCGGGCCAGAGCCAGGACCTCATCCTCCGCGCCTGGTATCATGCCGTCTGCG
>JBEPXK010000264.1:0-5845 GCA_041641915.1 Planctomycetota bacterium | reverse complement strand
GTGGCAAGCGCGAGCCGGCGGGAAAGTCCTTCACCTTGCGGCCACGGTCTGACAATCCCGCCTACGCATGACGGCGCAGGGAGACGCCCGGTCGCTGGACCGGGGGCCGAAGGAGTAACGCTCTCAGGCGAAAGGACCTCCGCCCGACGTAGCCCCTGGAGAGACCCGCGCGCCGCGAACGGTGCGTGGGCGCCGAAGGAGTCACGCTCTCAGGCAGCCGTACGGGGGATCTTCAATCCAGCGGGAGGCCCCGGCCTTCCCGCCCTGCTTCGGAGATCCCATGTCCGACCATCACGCCGCCGCCACGAGCTTCATCCCCCGTCATCTCGGTCCCGCCGACGCCGACCGCGCCGCGATGCTCGCAGAACTCGGGTACGCCGACCTCGACGCCTTCCTCGCCGCCGTCGTGCCTCAGAGCGTGCGCTCGCGACAGGAGCTCGATCTCCCGCCTGGCCGCGACGAACACCGCGCGCTGGCCGACCTGCGCGCCATCGCCGCGCGCAACAAGGTCTGCCGCAGCTACATCGGCATGGGCTACAACGCCAGCCTGATGCCCTCGGTGATCAAGCGCATGGTGCTCGAGAACCCCGGCTGGTACACGCCCTACACCCCCTATCAGGCCGAGATCGCCCAGGGCCGGCTCGAGGGCCTGCTGGCGTTCCAGACCGTCATCGCCGATCTCACCGGGTTACCGGTGGCCAACGCCTCGCTGCTCGATGAAGCCACCGCAGCGGCCGAGGCGATGACCCTGGCCTACAACGCCAAGGGTGGCCCCGCGCGCAACGCCTTCTTCGTCGCGCGCGACTGCCATCCGCAGACCATCGACGTGCTGCGCACCCGCGCCTGGCCGTTGGGCATCGAGATCATCATCGGCGACAGTCGCACCCTCGAACCGGGCGCGAGCATCTTCGGCGCCCTGCTGCAATATCCGGCCACCGACGGCGCGATCCACGATCACGCGCCGGTGATCGAGCGGTGCCACGCCATCGGCGCACTGGCCATCGTCGCCGCCGATCCGCTCGCGCTCTGTGTCCTGCAAGCGCCCGGTGATTTCGGGGCCGACATCTGCGTCGGCTCGGTCCAGCGCTTCGGTCTGCCGCTGGCCTACGGCGGCCCGCACGCCGGGTACTTCGCCTGCCAGCAGCAGTTCCTCCGTCGTCTGCCCGGGCGTCTGGTCGGCGTCTCGCGCGACGCCGACGGCCAACCCGCGCTGCGGCTGGCGCTGCAGACGCGCGAGCAGCACATCCGGCGCGAGAAGGCCACCTCGAACATCTGCACCAGCCAGGCGCTGTTGGCCAACCTCGCCGCCTTCTACGCGATCCACCACGGCCCGGAGGGCCTGCGCGGCATCGCCGAGCGCATCCACGCCCACGCGCGCGTGTTGGCCGCAGGGCTGCGGGAGCTCGCTCTGCACGTCGGCCCGCGCCGCTTCTTCGACACCGTGCGCGTCGACCTCGCCCACCAGGCGAGCGCCGATATCCTCGAGCGCGCCGAGATGCGGGGGATCAACCTGCGTTCGCTCGACTCCCAGACCATCGGTATCAGCCTCGATGAGACGGTGGGTCGCGAGGACGTCGAGCAGTTGTGGGCGATCTTCGCCGGCTCCGAGGCCCCGCCGTTCGCCTACGACGCGATCGCCGGCCAGACCGTTCACACGGTCGATGCCGAGGTCGCGCGCAACACGGACTACCTCACCGACCCGCTGTTCCACAGCTGCCGCAGCGAGACCGCGATGATGCGCTATCTCAAGCGGCTCGAGCTCAAGGACGTCGGTCTGGCGCAGTCGATGATCCCGCTGGGCTCATGTACCATGAAGCTGAGTCCGGCCGCGGCGATGGCCCCGATCACCTGGCCCGCCTTCGGCGACATCCACCCCTTCGCCCCGGCCGACCAGGCACGCGGTTATCGCAAGCTGTTCCAGCAGCTCGAGCAGTGGCTCGCCGCGGTGACCCATCTCGAGGCGGTCAGCCTCCAGCCCAACGCCGGCAGCCAGGGCGAATACGCCGGCCTGCTGGCAATCCGCGCTTACCACAAGAGCCGCGGCCAGGGCCACCGTAGGGTCTGTCTCATCCCCGCCTCGGCTCACGGCACCAATCCGGCCAGCGCGCGGATGGCAGGGATGGAGGTCCTCGGGGTCGCCTGCGACGAACAGGGCAACATCGACCTCGCCGACCTCAACGCCAAGGCCGAAGCGCATGCCGATGACGTCGCCGCACTGATGGTCACCTATCCCTCGACCCACGGGGTGTTCGAGGAGACCATCCGCGAGGTCTGCGACATCGTCCACCGACACGGCGGGCAGGTCTACATGGACGGGGCGAACATGAACGCCCAGATGGGGCTGTGCTCGCCGGGCGATGTCGGCGCTGACGTCTGCCACCTCAATCTGCACAAGACCTTCGCCATCCCCCACGGCGGCGGCGGTCCGGGTATCGGCCCGATCTGCGTCGCCCGACATCTCGCGCCCTTCCTACCCCAGCACCCGGTGATTCCGGTCGGCAGCGAGTCGGTTCTCGGCGCGGTCGCCGCCGCGCCCTACGGCAGCGCCGGGATCACCATGATCAGCTGGATGTACATCGCGATGATGGGCGGCGAAGGGCTCGCGGCTTCGACCGCGGTGGCGATCCTCAACGCCAACTACATCGCCAAACGCCTCGCCGGCGCCTTCGCGGTGCTCTACACGGGCCCCGGCGGCCTGGTGGCGCACGAGTGCATCCTCGACCTGCGCCCCTTCCGCAAACTGGCCGGGGTGACCGAAGAGGACGTCGCCAAGCGGCTGATGGATTTCGGCTTCCACGCACCGACGGTCTCCTTCCCGGTCGCCGGCACGCTGATGGTCGAACCGACCGAGAGCGAGCCGCGCGAAGAGCTCGACCGTTTCTGCGAGGCGATGCTGACCATTCGCGAGGAGATCGACGCCATCGTCGCGGGAACCAGCGACCGCGCGGACAACCCGCTCAAGCACGCCCCCCACCCCGCCGCCAGGGCTGCCGGCGACGATTGGGGGCACAGCTACACGCGCACCCGCGCGGTCTGGCCGCTGCCGTGGGTCGCCGAGCGCAAGTACTGGCCGCCGGTGGCCCGGATCGACAACGTCTACGGCGACCGCAACCTCCGCGTGCGCCTGCCGGTGGCGCTCGACGAGGGCTGAACCAGAGCCGCCGGGCGTGGCGTACGCCTTGCGTGCCGGTTCAGCGCCCCCGCTTGAGCGCGCGGGGCGATCGTTGACAATGGATTGGGAAAGGGTTGAGACGCAGGCCGCGTCTGTGACATATGAGGGTAGAGCAGGCCATGATGCGATCGGCGCACATGGCCGGGGAGGTCACACAGCAATGGCCATCCAGGTCCCACGATCACTGGTAGCACTCGGCGCGCCGTTGCTCGTCATCGGCCTCGTCGCCTGCGGCGGCGGTGGCGGTCCCGCGCTTTCTCCCGATGGTCCGCAGGTCACCGCCACCACGCCCGACGACGGCGCCACCGGCGTACCCAACGACAGCGTGGTCAGCGCCACCTTCGGCGAAGCGATGAACCCGGCGACCATCTCGGCCACCAGCTTCACACTCTACCCCGAGGGCATGGTCTTTCCGGTTGCCGCCAGCGTGGCCTACGACCACGGCGCCAACAAGGCGCTGCTCACGCCCAACACGCAACTCAGCGATGCCACAGGCTATCGCGCCCAGCTGAGCGACAGCATCGCGGCAGAAGACGGAACCCGCCTGCCCGAGAGCTTCGCCTGGAGCTTCGAGACCCCGGTCGACAGCGTCGCGCCCGTGGTGGTCGCGACCACGCCTCTCGACGGCGCCACCGGCGTCGCACCCGAGATTGGTGTCAGCGCCACCTTCAGCGAGGCGATGGATCCCGCGACCATCGTCGCGAGCACCTTCACGCTGCACCAGATGCCCCAAAGCGACCAGATCACGGGCACGGTCGATTACACCGCGACGAGCAACACCGCGGTCTTCACCCCCGCGGCCCCCCTGCGCCACGGCTTCACCTACCTCGCGCGCATCGCCTCCTCGGTCCAGGATGCAGCCGGCGTGCCCATGCCGACCAGCGTCAGCTGGCAATTCACCATCAGCGCCGATCTTGAAGGCGACGCCAACTGGCGCCTGCTCGGCGCCCAGCTCGATCCCGCCGGTGCGGGTGCCCCGGCCGGCGAATCGGTCGATCCGACGATGATGATCAGCGCCGGCCAACCGCTGGTCGGCTACCGGCACGCCGGCACCCACGCCTATCTCCAGGCCTGGGAGGAGGGCATCGGCTGGCGCGACCCGCTCGGCGGCGAAGCCAACGCCGGCGCCCTGGCGCCGGTGGACTACACCGGACCGGCCTTCATCGCCATCGCCAACGCGGTGTTCATCGCCTACGCCCAGGACGGCGATGGCGGGATCGGCGGTCCCGGCGCCGACAGCCAGGTGCTGCTCCGCCGCTGGGACGACACCACCGGCTGGACCACCTGGAACGATGGCGACGAGGTCTCCGTTCCCTACAGCCTGAATATCTCCGCCGGCGCCGACGCGACCGCGCCGGCCCTTGCTGCCGGGCCGGGCGGCCAGCCGGTGGTCGCCTGGGTCGAGGCCGACGCCGCCGACGGCGACGAGGCCGATGCCGCGGTCTGGGCCGCGGCGGTGACCGCCCCCTCGTCGACCCGCTACGGCCCGCTGCAACGCGATACCGAGAACGACACCAACGGCTCGCCGGTGCGGGTGGTCGACATCGCCAGCGGGCCCGCCGGAAACTATCAGTACATCGCCCACTGGGAGGCGGAAGACAACGATCCGGCCCAGACCCGGCTCTACGTCTCCTACCTCAGCGACGGCAGTTTCGGCAATGCCGAGAACGTGGCTATCGCCACCGACTACAGCGCGGGTGTCGATCTCGGTCGCCCGAGCGTGGCCGTCGATGTCGACGGCACCGTCTACGTCGCCTACGCACGTACCGACACCGCGGGCAACCGGCGGGTCTGGGTCCAGCGCCGCAGCGGCTCGTCCTGGAAGATCCTCGGCTCGGCCCCCCTCTCGGCCCTCGACCAGGGTGAACGCGGTGCGGCCGGCGACCCCGACCTGATGCTGGTCAACGGCTATCTGCTCGCCGCCTGGCACGAGCGCGCCGGAGCGGACGACGCCCCAGACCGTGTCCATGTCGCCTACTGGGATCACTTCGCCAACCGTTGGCGCGCCATCGGCGACGCGGTCAATGTCGATCAGGATCGCAACGCCACCGACCCGAGCCTGGCGCTCGACGGCGAGAACGAGGTGCTCTACGTCGCCTTCTGCGAGGAGGTCGCCGGGGCACGACGCGTCTTCGTCAAACGTCGGGCGATGCCCGCCGAGCTCTACCCCTTCGTCTCCTGGCGGCGCGACAACTGAAACGCCCTACCAGCAGCGTTCGATGCGGGCGCCGCGATAGAAGAAGGCCAGGATCTGGCGCACATCCAGTCCGCGACGGGCCATGGCCCACGCGCTGATCTGGCTCAGCCCCACGCCGTGGCCGTAGCCGCGTCCACGCAGCAGCAGATGGGTCCGGGTGCTCAGGCAGGTATCCCACAAGGTACTGCGCACCCGCTGGCTGCCCAGCGCACGCCGCAACGCACTCGCCGGGATCAGGTGCCGCCCGGCATCGCTGCGCAGCTCCACCGTCGCCACGCGTTGACCCTTGCCATGACGCGCGGCGATTTGCACCGCATGCAGCCGTGACGTGAGCAGCGGCGGTTGGCCAAGACCGCGCAGCAAGCGAGCGACCTCGCTCAGCTCCACCCGGCATTCCCAGTGCATCACCTGTTCACGCCCCAGGCCGCGGGCTCCGATCTCGGCGAAGGGATCGCGAACAGCGCGCAGCGCCGGGC
>JBEPXK010000263.1:489-5849 GCA_041641915.1 Planctomycetota bacterium | reverse complement strand
GCCGACCGTGGGTGGGTTTTCTGCAAAAATGGGCCGTAGGCCCGCAGAAAACGCGGCCGGAGGCCGCGAACCCCGACCGAGGCCGTGGGGGTACGCGCCGAAGGCGCGAGGGGGCAGCGCCCCCTCTGAAGGAAGCCTCTTGAATAGCCCAGAGCTCGAACCTTCAGGAGGTCCAGCCATGCGCCTCCTTTCCTTCGACCTCGGCGGCTTCAACGCAGAATCCGGCTGGCGACTGCACGACGATGACCGGTGGCGCTATGAGCTGTCCTCAGCTATTCCCGTTCCCCGGCATGCCCCTGTTCCTCGCCATGCTCGTCCTCCTCCTCGCCCTGCTCGTGCTCCTCCTCGCCATGCTCGTCCTCGTGACCGCCCTCTTCCTCCTCGTCATGCTCGGCGTGCTCATCGTCTTCCGCCGGCAGATCGAGGCCGGAGCGCGTGCGCTCGCCGGCCCCATCAACCGTCTCGAGCCACAGCTGCGCCACTTCCGGCAGTTCCGGGGGCACGGCGAGGTGGGCGTCGTAGACCTTCGCTTCGGCGTCCTTGTGCAGCCGTGACTTCATCGAACCCCGACCGCTACGAATGCCGATCCAGGCCCGGAGCGTTACGGGCTCTGGGCCCTGGCTCACCCGCAGCGTGTAAACGATCTCCTCACCCGGCTCGATAGCGCCGTGCTGTGACACGGCGAAGGTGGTCGCGCCCACCTGTACCTCACCGAGCGGATGCATCTCGCCAGCATGGGCATGGCCATCGGTGGGCTCCTCCGCCGCGTGGTCGTCGGCGGCGGCGATCGGGGCCGCGGCGCTGAACAGCGCCGCACAACTCAACAAAGTCAAAACAGTACGCATCGATACACTCCTCTATGTCGGTTCGGCGAGATCGTGGGCCGATGCGGCCCGTCCGAAACTCGCGGTGGGTTTGCTCAGATCGTGTTCTTCGTGCTCTTCCTCGCGGACCGCGCCTCGGCAAAAGAGCAGATAGCCGGCAGGGACCACCAGCATGTTCAACAAGGTGGACGAGACGAGCCCACCAAGGACCACGATGGCCAGCGGCGCCAACAGTTCGGAACCGGGTTCGCCGAGGCGTAGGGCCAGGGGAATCAGACCCAGCGCGGTGGTCAGGGCGGTCATCAGCACCGGCACCAGCCGCTCCTCACTGCCGCGGCGCACAGCCTCCTCAATGGTGGCGCCGTGGAGGATCAGCCACTTGAAGTGGTTGACCAGCAGCATGCCGTTGCGCACCGCAATCCCGAAAAGGGTGATGAAGCCGACCATGCTGGCGATGCTGATCACCGGCGCCCGATACACCCCCGCCCCGAACAGGGCCAGGCTGTTGGCCACCAGGTCGGGCGACGCGGCGATGAAGATCGCCGCCACCCCGCCGACCAGGGCCAGGGGCAGGTTGGCCATAACCAGCACCGCGGGGCGGAAGGATCCCACCGCCATCTCCAGCAGCAGCACCATCAGGGCGAGGGCGATGCCGCCGAAGACCAGCAGTGTCCGCGCCGCCGACTGTTGGGCCTCGAAGGTACCGCCGTAGTGAACGGTGCAGCCGGCCTCCTGGGCCACCGGATCGACCACCGTGCGCACCCGAGCGACCAGATCGCCGAGATTGTGGCCGTCGGCCACGTTGCAGGAGACCACCGTCTTGCGTCGGGCGTTCTCGCGGGTGATCAGGTTGGAGGCCCGCTCCAGGCCGATATCCGCAACCTCGTCCAGCCGGACCAGGGCCCCGTCGGCGCCGGTGAGGACCAGATCGCGGACGTCCGCGATCGAATCGCGCCGCGTCTCCTCCAGACGCAGGACCAGATCGTACCGGCGCAGGTCCTGTCCCTCGCGCTGGTTGATCGTCGCCACGGTCTGTCCGTAGAGCGCCCGTTTGACCTGCCGCCCGGCCTCGGCCGCGGTCAGACCCCAGCGCTCCAGGTCATCGAGGCGATAGCGAATGGGTAAAGTGGTGACCAGGACCTCGAGACCGGTACGCACGTCCCGGGTGCCGGGGACCTCGGCGACCAGCCCCTCGACCCGTTCGGCGACCTGGCGCAAGGTCGGCAGGTCCTCGCCGAAGATGCCGATGGCCAGCTCGGCCTTGGTCCCGGACATGACCATGCTCAGCCGGTGACCGATGGGCTGGCCGATGCTGGCGTTGACGCCAGGCAGGTCGGCGAGCACCGCATCGATGGCCGCCAGGACCTGTTCCGGATCGGCGTCCGGGTCCATCCCCACCTCGATCTCGTTGGCCGACGGCGGCTCGGCGTGCTCGTCGCGCTCGGCCCGGCCGGTACGCCGGACCACGTGGTCGACCCCGGGAACCTCCAGCAGTCGTCGTTCGACACCGCTGCCGATGCGCTCGGACTCGACCAACGAGGTGCCGGCCGGGGTGTTGAGAAATACGGTATACACGCCTTCGTTGAATCGGGGCAGGAAGCTGGTGCCGAAGGTCGAGGCCAGCCACAGGCTCAGGCCCAGGAGCACCGCCGCCCCCACGATTACTGCCATCCGGAAACGGACCACCAGCGAGAGGATCGGGCGATAGCCCCACTTGATCGCCCGCACCAACCGGCCCTCGCCGTGGGCCTGGGCCACCTTGCCGCGCAGCAATAATACACACAGGGCCGGAGTCAGGGTCAGGGCCACCGCGGTCGACACGAAGACGGAGATGATGTAGGTGAGCCCCAAGGGGCGGAAGAATCGCCCTTCCAGGCCCTGCATGAACATCAGGGGGACGAAGACCACCGCCAGAATGACGGTGGTGAAGATCACCACCGAAGCCACCTCGTGCAGAGCGGCGAAGATCACCCGCAGCCGCGGCCGTTGGCGCTCGGGGCTCAGCTCGGCGTTCTCGCCCAGCCGGCGATACACGTTTTCGACCCCGACGATGGCGTCGTCGACCAGCACGCCGACCGCCACCGCCAGGCCACCGAGGGTCATCACGTTGATCGTCATCCCCAGGGCCCACATGGCCACCAGGGTGGTGCCCAGCGAGACCGGCAAGGCGGTCAGGGTAATCAAGGCGGTGCGGACGTTGCCCAGGAACAGCAACAGGACCACGGCGACAATGATCACCGCCTCGAGCAGGGTCTTGGTGACGTTGTCGATCGAACGCTGGATGAACGCCGCCTGACGGAAGACGTGGCGGTTGAGGTGAATGCCCCGCTCGGCCTCGAGATTCGGCTCGATCTGGTTAAGCAGCGAGTCGACATCCCTGGTGATCGCCAGGGTATTGGTGCCGGGCGCTTTCTGCACCGAGAGCACCACCGCCTCTTTGCCGCCTTCGCCAGCTGCGCCGCGACGGAAGGCGCCGCCCAACCGGACTTCGGCGATCTGGGCCACGGTCACCGGGGCGCCGCCGCGGTAGGCCACCACCGTACGCGCGACGTCGTCGATATCGCGCACCCGGCCGGTCTGGCGCATCGGTAGCTCCAGACCTTCGACGTCGACCAGGAAGCCGGCGGTGTTGGTATTATGCGCATCAGCCAGCGCATCGGCCACGTCCTGCGAGGTCAGGTCGTAGAGCTGTAGCCGCTCCTGGCGGAGCAATACCTGGTACTCGGGCAGGGCACCGCCGATGGCCACCACCTGCGAGACCCCCGGCACGGTGAGCAGACGATTGCGCAGGTCGAACTCGGCATAGGCCCTGACGTCCATGCCGCTGACTTCGGGTTCCGCCGCGGTGAGCGAGAGCAGCATCACTTCGCCAGTGATCGAGGAGATGGGCGCCATCTGGGCGTGGGCGTCGACCGGCAGGTCGTCGCGCACGGTGTCCAGACGCTCGCCGACCAGCTGGCGGGCCCGATACAGATCGACCCCCCAGTCGAACTCCACCCAGACGATGGATAGCCCCAAGGCGCTGGAGGAGCGCACCCGGCGCAGTCCGGGCACGCCGTTGACCGCGCTCTCGAGGGGAAAGCTGATGTACTGCTCGACCTCGTCGGCGGCCAGGCCGCCCGATTCGGTCATGATCACCACGGTGGGAGCGTTGAGCTCGGGAAACACGTCGACCGGGGTCGAGGCCACGGCATGCCAGGCCAGGGCCATGACCAGGAGCGAGAGTAGCGCGACCAGGGTGCTGTTCTTGAGCGAGAAGGCGAGCGTGCGATCGAGCATCAGTGGTCCTCGTCCTCGCAGACCGTGCCGTCCGGATGGACGTGGGCGCTGCTGCGCTGGACGTCGGAGGTGGCCAGCTTGAGTTCGTAGACACCGTCCACGACCACCTCGTGACCCTCGGCGATGCCGCTGTACACGGTGATCCAGGTGCCGTCGGTCGGTCCGCCATCGAGTTCGGTACGGATGGCCACATCGGGATCTTGCGGATCCCGACGGAAGAACACCCGGCTGGTCCCGTCACGGACCACCGCGCGCCGGGGGATGGCCAGCTCCTCGAATTCCGAGCCGGCGACCACGATCTCGCACATCGCGGCCACCTGCGGCCGCATCCAGTCCAGGGGTTCGGCCACGTCGACGTAGATGTCGACGGTGCGGCTGTCGGCATCGCCGGTGACCCCCAGGCGGATGTTGCCTTCGCCCACCCGCTGGATGTCGCGGCGCCGGCCCTGTGGCTGGACCAGGCGGCAGGGAAGGCCATCGCGCAATTCGTGCAGATCTGCCTGGAGGGCGCGGCCGCGGAAACGCAGCCGCGTGGGATCGACCACGTGGACCAGCTCCTGTCCCTCGCCGAGCCAAGCGCCAGTGGCCGCCCGGATCTCGCGGACCCGGCCGGGGGCGGTGGCCGTCACCGGCACCCGGGTCAACGACTGCCAGAAGGGCTCGCCATCCGTCTGGGCGGACAGCTGTTCGGTGGTGTAGCCGGTGAGCGTGGCCGCCTCGGCCAACAGCCGAGACTGCCGTTGGCGCGCGGCCTCGATCGCCGCCCGGGCGGCGGCCAGATCGGCGGCGTAGACATCGGGCTCGCCGGGCTCCCGCTCGGCATCGCCGGCAGCGATCCGCCGCGCGGCCAGCTGGGCCGCGCGGGCCTGGGTCTCCCGGGCCCGCGCATCGGCCAGGGCCGACTCGCTGGTGGTGAGCTCTCGCTGCAGCGCGCGCCAGGCCGGGGCATCGATCTCGAAGAGCGGGTCACCCACCGCGACCTCCTGCAGCGGTTCGATGCGCACCCGCACCCGTCCGGCGGTGGGCATGGCGTAATGGTGCTCGGCGCTGGGGCGCGGTTCGAACCAGCCGGGCACGATGCGGGTACGGGTCACCGCGCGGTACTCGGCCTCGGCGAAGCTGAGGGCGAGGTTGCGGCGCACCGCCGGGGGAATGGGCACCCGGTTGCCGGCCGGCGCGCCGCCTTCGTTCCCTGTACCCGCATCCGCGGCGGGGGTAGCGTGCTGTTCGCCGCCACAGCCGGCGGCGAACAGCACG
>JBEPXK010000263.1:0-479 GCA_041641915.1 Planctomycetota bacterium | reverse complement strand
ACCCCCACGCAGGGGATGATGCATATATTGGCGATAACGGTCTTCACGGTCGCTCTCCTCAGAGGGGGCGCTGCCCCCTCATGCCTGCGGCGCATCTCGGCTGCGCTTGCTTTTCGCTTCGCTGCGGGGCTGCGCTTGCGCTCCCTCGGCCCGCCGGGGTTACCTTTCGCTGCGCACTGCCGACTCCACCGCCCACGGCCTCGGCCGGGGTCCGCGGCCTCCGGCCGCGTTTTCTGCGGGCCTCCGGCCCATTCTTGCAGAAAACCACCTCTCGGTCGGCCGACCCGTGTTGCAACGGTGCTTGCCGTTCGAAGGTGCTGAGCGAGCTCTGATGGACCTGTCTTCACGGAGGCTTCTATCAGAGGGGGCGCTGCCCCCTCGCGCCTTCGGCGCGTACCCCCCCGGCCTCGGTCGCCCTTCGCCAGCTTCGCTGGCGTTTCCGCCGTCCCTCCGGGCCCGGCTTCCTCGCTGTCGCTCGT
>JBEPXK010000262.1:1514-5851 GCA_041641915.1 Planctomycetota bacterium | reverse complement strand
AGCGCAAGCGCAGCCCCGCAGCGAAGCGAGGAGCAAGCGCAGCTGGGACGCGCGTGAGCGCGCGAGGGAACAGCGCCCCCCTCTGAGGGAAGCGTCTGTTAAGGAATTGGTGGTGTAACTCACCGACGAATCGCCGTGCGAGCTCGGCATCAGGCTCCGGTCATCGT
This sequence comes from Planctomycetota bacterium, assembly GCA_041641915.1. Lineage (GTDB taxonomy): Bacteria > Planctomycetota > UBA11346 > UBA11346 > UBA11346 > SLQH01. The sequence continues at coordinate 5,684 of JBEPXK010000262.1, read as the reverse complement.
GTCCATGGGGGCCCGCTACCATCCACGGGGAAAGTGCAACGTCGTGCCGGCTGCCACACCGGCCGTGCGGCATCTACCCAGATGCCCGATGGTCACTGCGACATCCCGAGTCAGTTCGCCGCCGTCGGCGTAGCGGCAAACTCCATCGCGTGTGCACGCGCCGGATTCAAGGCGTCGAACAGGACCGGGTCGCCGCCGGACTCGAGGGGCTGCGCGCGCCCGCCGTCGCAGGTGGCGGTGCAGGCGCTCGCCGCGCCATCCACCACGACGGTGACGGTGCGTAGAGTGTCGAAAACACCGATAAGCGGTGCGGCCGGGTCACCCTGGTAGTTGAGACCAAACTGCAGCCACCGGTCGGCACCATGGCTGATCGCCCAGTCGGCGCGCACGGCCTTGGAGGCGCTGAACGCGGAGCCGATGGTGGCGTGGTCGCCCGAAAAGCACTGTTCGACGTAGCTCTGGTAATATTCGCTGCTCGGTCCGCCGTAGAGCGATCCCTTTTCGCCCCAGCTCTCGCGGCTGCAGCCGAAGTAGACGATGGCGCCCCCATCGGCGTTGCGGATGAAACCCTCGCTCATGCTGGTGCCCATGTCGAAGGCGCCGGTCAGGCAGGCGCCGGTGTAGAAAACGACGCTCAGGGCCTGCGTGGCCTGACCGTGCCCCCATCGAAGCTGTTGTCCTCCATGGTCGCACGGTTCTTGGAACCATGCGTATCAATCCAGGTCAGGGCGTAGCCGTCGTCCTCGGCAACGCGCTGGAGGTAGTTGCTGGCCGAGGCGGGGTAGCTGCCGGCATCGCCGCTGTCCCACGAGGTCAGTGAGTCGAACAGGCAACGGATCAGGCGCGGCTGCCACTGCGGTTGGATATAGTCGCGGAAGGTGCGACGTGCCCAGCGTTCGGCATCCGAGGTATCGTGAGTGTCGAAGAGCGGATGATCGTCATCGATCTCATCATCGCCGGTGTAATCCCAGTCGGGCTTGTCCCAGAGTTTCTTGCCGCCCATCAGGTACTGCCGGCCGCAGCGCGTTTCGTAACCGGTGAGATCGCTCTCGTAGGCGATCAACTTGTCGATGTAGGCGTCGGCCTGCGCCGCGGTCTCCACCGTGATGCGGCCGAGGATGCAGTCGGGCTGCAGGTCGAGTTCGTCGTCGAAGAAGGCCTCACCGTAGACGCCGTCGCCGTCCGCATCCCAGGTGCCCTCGTTGCAGGAAGCGTAGTAGAGGTCGGTGGGCATCGAGTCGGTCGACAGCGATCCGGCGATGACGTAGCAGTCGCGATCGGGGACGATCTGATCGGAGCCGCCCAGGCATACGAAGGTGGTACCGCCGTTGGCGACCTGATCGCGGATGCAGGCGCGGATCTTGGCCTGTAGGTCCGGCCCTTGGTACTCATCACCGATGCGCTGCGTGGTGATCACCGCGGTGGTATAGCCGCCGCCGGTCGCGCTGGCGCGATGCGTGGCGAGGCGCTGGAAAGGCGATGCCAGATCGGCGTTGGTAATGATGATGTAGTCGGCGACGGCACTCGTCGCGGCCGAGGTCACAGGGGCGTGCGCCGCGGTCGGCATGGCCAGCTGTTCGGGGTTGGCGATGAGACCGTGCAACATCGCGTCGAACGCTGGCGCCGGTACGCCCGGCGTTGCCTGCGCCGCGGCCACCGTCTCCAATCGCACCGTGACGGTGAGCGCAGGCACCAGCACCAGCTGCCGCGCCGCCGGCCGATAGCGGATCGGGTGGACACGCACCGCGAGCAGCCAATGGCCCCGCGCGGTGCCGCTCGTGCCCTGGGTGGCCAGATCGCCCGGTATCGGCCCAGCGGCGGCGTAGGCATCGGCATCCGGCGGCACGAAGGCGACGGGCGGCGCGCTGCGCGGCGTCACCGGCTGGGCCGGCATCACCAGGACCCCGTCGGCCAATACCTCGCTGGTCCCTGCGGCCTCGACCCCGACCACCCGGTGGCCCGGAGGCACGAGCACCGTCACCGTCTTGCACGGCAATTGTGGATGGCCGACCTCGCCGGCCGTCTGCATGCCCGGCGCCGCGAGCATGGTGTAGGGCCCGGCGGCAACCAGCCGCACCGACTCGCGCGGCGTCGCCACCGACACGGTGATGGACTACGCGCCGAAGGCATGGACCGCGATCAGTGCAAGGATCAGACAGAATGCGGAGCGGAGCATGGCGCCTCCCGAAGACAGGTGTACCGAGGCAGACACAGCCCCGTGTAGTTCTTCAGCCCGCAGGCGTGGTACCTCACGCAGTCTGCGCGAGGGCACTGGCCACTGTTTCACGCACCAGAGGCCCCGCGCATTCAGCGCCCCACGGCCCCTACGCCTTACTAGACGGGTCCCTCAAAGGTCCACATGCTCCTGTCGACTACAGATTGGAGCCCGGCCAGGCTTTGCCGGGCGACCGGCCGACCGAGGGGTGGTTTTCTGCAAAAATGGGCCGCAGGGCGGAACCGGCATCGCACAGCGATAGCCGGCCCCGGTGGGGCCGGCGGCCGGTGGAGCGCGACGAGCGACAGCGATGAAGCCGAGCCTCGTTGGTGTCAGTAGTAGTCTGTCCTGCATTGCAGGACACTGGGCGATCTCTTTTCCAGGGCATGACTTGTGGCGCCGACAATGCGGTTCAAACAGGCCGCATTGAGAAATACCGCGTTTCCCTGCACGTGTTGTCAAGGCTTGGGCAAGTACTTCACGCCGGGCTTGCCCGCGAAATCAGCATCCTGGGTCCACACCGTGGCGCCGTGGCGTTGCGCAGTAGCCAGGACGATGCTGTCGACGGATGGCATCTTCAGGGTCGTCGACAAGAGTCCGGCTTCGATGGCCAGCGCATCATCCAACGCCACAACGGTGCCTTGGCGCATCGCACTGACAGCCGTCACCACGCCATCCATGGGGTTGGAACGAGCCAGGATCTTGCTGACCTCCATGATGCAGATGGTCGGAACCAGCAGGCGATCCAGGTGCCGAATGGCAGCTTCGAACAAGCGGGCCCGATTGGTTCCGGCGAAAAACTCCAGCCAGCCACAGGAGTCGACCAGATTCACGGCAGATCCCGATCATCACGATCAACCTCGGTTGCGATGCCGGGGAAGGCACCCTTGAGGGAGCCGATGGATGCCACGGGTACAATGTGGATCGTGCCGCCCACGGCCAGAACATCGACCTTCTGCCCCGGCTTGAGGGCTAACTGGCGACGGATGTCCTTGGGGATCACGACCTGAAACTTGGGGGAGACGGCAACAGTGGTCATGGCTCTTCTCCATATGGGATACCCATTATCGTACAACGAAATGGCGATCGATCAATGGAGCGAAGCGCACAAAGGACAGGTACTTTCCTTCGCCTGGTGCTACAGCGCCAGGACGGGCCCTTGCGGCCTGGATTTGACAGCCACCTCGGTGCGGCTCCTGCAGAATCGCCAGGGACCTGACCAACCACCTTTCGACAAGTGGCCTGCATGGATCGAGCGAACCTCGACGAGCGCTGCGATGCGGCAACCATAGCGGCTGTTATGTTGCAGTGACCGGTCGATATGGTACACGACGGCGAGGCTCGGGGCCAACCGTGACCGGCCGTGAGACCACAACAGACGGCTTGCACATGATCAGAAATAGCCGCCCTGCTCGGTGATCTGACGGACGCTCTGCCCGTCTTCGACCCAGCCGAAGATGCGCCGTTCGTTGGCGCGGATCTGTTCGGCGCGCTCGAGCACCGGGAAGGCAAGGTCGCGCAAGACGACGAGCACGCCGTCGATGTCGCCGACGACGACGTCACCGGGTTTGATGTCGACGCCGCCGATGCGCAGCGGGATCTGATAATGGGTGATCAGACAACGACCGAGGCTGCCGTTGGAGATGCGGTACTCGTAGAACACCGGGAAGTCGGCGGCGAGGATCTGGTGGGTGTCGCGGATGCCGCCATCGATGCAGGCGGCCTTGACCCCCAGCCCCTTGGCGGTGGCCGTCATCACTCCACCCCAGAGGTTCGCCTGCTGGTCGCGGCTGGTATCCCAGATGACGAAGGTGTTGCGGCCGAGCTGGTCGAGCATGCCGGCCCGGACCTCCATCTCACCGCTCACCTTGGCGTTCGGCGCGCTCTTGACCGTGAAGACGTACAGACGGGACTTACAGACGGGACAGTCATATCTTTTGACGGGACTTACAGAC
>JBEPXK010000262.1:0-1504 GCA_041641915.1 Planctomycetota bacterium | reverse complement strand
CATACAGGCGTACAGGCGGGACAGTCATATCTTTTGACAATCGTCGGGCCACGCCTACGTCACGGCTGAGGGGTCGCAGCGATGCCGGGCCCCAACCGTACAGACGGTACAGACGGGACCGGCACAGACGGGACAGTCATATCTTTTGACAATCGTCGGGCCACGCCTACGTCACGGCTGAGGGGTCGCAGCGATGCCGGGCCCCAGGCGCACGGCCTCTCCGGCGATGAGGATGTGGCGGCACCGGAGAAGATAAAGACGGGACAGAAGATAAAGACGGGTCTATCTGACGGCCCCCTCAGAGCTCGAACTGACACGAAATATCTGTTCCTGGCAGAGACGCGGCGAACGCAGAGTTTCGAGGATAACGACTCTCTCCTCCCTCTGCGCTCTTGGCGCCTCTGCGAGAAACTCCTCTTTGAGGGACCCGTCATATCTCTCGACACCCCGCGCCCCAGGCTATCCTGTTTCGCATGGCCCGTCCCCGCTTCTGGAAGATGCCGCCGGGTACGTGCGGTACTTATCATGTGATCTCACGGTGCTCCCGCCGTGCTTTCCTTCTCGGAAATGACAAAGCCCATCGACGTGATTGGCTGATGCAGGAGATGGAGGACCTGCTCGATGGATTCGCGATCGACATCCACGCCTATGCGGTCATGTCCAACCACTTCCACATGGTACTGCGTACGCGCCCAGATCGGCTGACCCGGTTCGAGGCATCACAAATCGTGCGGCAGGGCATGCGGCATATGCCTGTGCGGACAGGGGTGGCTGACGAGTGCCTGCCGATCACGGAAGATGTCGTGAAACGGTATTCGCGGGACAAGAAGTGGGTCGCAGACTACCGGGAGCGTCTCTCCAGCATCAGCTGGTTCATGCGTCTCCTCAAGCAGCGCATTTCCATCAAGGGCAACAAGGAGGATGGGTGCACGGGGTGTTTCTGGGACAGTCGGTTCATCGGTATTCCCCTGCTCGACTGGAGCGCCGTTCTCGCGTGCATGGTCTACGTCGACCTCAACCCTTTCCGCGCCCGCATGGTCGGCAACCCCTTCCATGCGACCCACTGCAGCATCAGGCAGCACGTCGGCCTGGCCCCCCGGAAGGTGGATCGGGCAGTATCCCAGCGCCTCGACCCGCTCGGCTCATGCCGACCTTCGGATCCGTATACGGGAGAGTTGCCGCGATCCCGCATGTCGTCCGAGGCGTATCGCGATCTCGTCAGTTACACGGCCGGCATCGACCAGTCGGCCAGATCGCGGACGGTGGTCGAGAAACTCGGCGACCGGCTTGGTTTTGATCTGTCGGTATGGCAGAAGCGCATGGGACTGCCGGGCCTGTTCCAGGCGACCGCGGTTGGTCTTCCGGAGTCGCGTGAGCGCTTCGCGAAACAGGCGGGAAAGAAGTGGATCGCAGATACTACACAGATCTGGTTGTGAAAGATATGACTGTCCCTTCTTTTTGGTCCGTGAAAGATATGACTGCCCCTTCTTTTGTTGAAGCGCAT
>JBEPXK010000261.1:0-5870 GCA_041641915.1 Planctomycetota bacterium | reverse complement strand
GGCCGCGTTTTCTGCGGGCCTGCGGCCCATTTTCGCAGAAAACCACCCCTCGGTCGGCCGGTCGCCCAGCCAAGCCTGGCTGGGCTCCACTCGCTGGCGGTGCCGAGGTTTGGAGCTCTGAGGGACCCGTCAAAAGCCCTATGCTCAACCCTTGGGTTGTGGGCGGAGGCCCACCTTGGTGGTCTGTCTCCAGCAGTGTGGAACATATGCGCCGCCCCAGATGGCAGATTCAGGCAAGCACCAGACAGACTACCGGACCGCTAGCTCGATCGGTGGCTGCAATCGCGTGGCGCGTCCCGACTGACCGGCGTCGGGCACAGATCCTCGGCCTCGCAGGTCTCACGCCCGCCGCCGCAGCGCAGGGCTCGGCCCGGATGATACCGGGGGCTCCGCCGCGCGTACGCGCGTTCAGCTCGCGCCGGCTATCGCAGCAAGGATGGTGATCGCCACGGTGCCGACGGCCGGGTAGTCGGGGAAGGTCAAGGTATCGTCATCGCCGGCGGTGGCATCGCCGGCGTCCGGAACCATCCGGGTCTCGACCGCCAGGCCATTCCCGCCAGCGCTCACGCGCAGCCGCACTCGGCGCAGGGCACCGATGGTGGCGTGGTCGTGGATGGTGAAAGCGGTGTAGGTGACATCGCCGATGCGATAGTCGGGATCCTCCTCGTCATCCTCCTCCAGGTCGAGCAGCACGACGAGGGACTCGTCACCCTCGCTGGTGTTGTCGAACAGGGCGGGGATCTCGATGTCTATCGCCGCCTGGCCATCCGGGATCACGTAGGTGTCATCGAGGCGGTAGTCCACACCCTGGGTTGCATCGCCACCGGTATCGATGGTGACCGTCAGGTCGCCGACGGTCGATCCCTGTCGGGTGAGACGCAGGATGCCGGGCGTCGTCCATTCGGTGATATCGGGTTCGATGGCGACGACGCTGACCAACGGAAGACCACTGGTGACATCGTTATCGGTGAAGCGGATGCCGGCGGAACGCTGCTCGCCGAGGATATAACCTTGGCCCGGCATGATATCGACGCCGAAGACCTCAATGCTCTCGGCATCGCTGTCGTCGGTCGGGGTCACCTCCACATCCACCGTGTCCTCGCCGACGGCGAAAGACAGACCGGTCAGGTTGGACCGCACGCCGCTGGGAACGTCGTTCTTCAACGTCACGCTGCCGCCGAGTGATACCACCACCGGCAGCGCCATGCTGGTGTCGCCAGAGCGGGTGAAACGGAAGGTGCCGCTGTCGCCGCCCTCGGCCGCCACAGCATCGCTCGCCTCGACACTGACCACCGGCGTATCGTCCGGCTCGCCCACCGTGATGCTCAGAGCCTGGGCATCCCAGGCGATCGGCGTGCCATTTGCATCCCTGCGCACCGCCATGTTGCCGCTGTCGTCCATCGGGATCGCCAGCACCGTGTAGGTGCCCGACTGTGGGAAGCGGTGTACGACCGAGCGCCCCCAGAAGCTGCCGCTGACGGTGTCGTCGCTGTCGAGCTGCCATTGCCAGAGGATGAACACCGGCTGATCGATCAGGCCCTCGGTCGAATCCTGATCGTCGCCATCGGCGGTGAAGGTGACGCCTTCGCCGACCTCGACCTCGGTGCTCGAGGCCGCGGCGTCCTCGGTCCACGTGGGATAGTGGGCCGCGACACCCGCCGGAGCATAGTTGATCGGCGTGCCAATGGGCGTGCGTATATACTGATACTCCTTGTTGTAGTAATCGGCGGAGTAGGTCAGCACCTGGTTGACCGCATCGGCCTGCGTCGGCTCGGCATCAAGACTGTGGCTCAAGCACCAGTCGGCACAGTCGTCGAGCCAACTCTCATCCCGATCGCGATACTTGTTGTAGATTTCGCTGTGCTCATCGCCGACCAGGCGCTCGTAGCGGATGTGCTCATTGCCCGTGGCCTGGAGCGCGTCCCAGACACCGTCCGCGCCCTTATTGATCGGCACACTGCTGTCGGCGGTGCCATGCGCGAGGAACACCGGCATGTCGCTCAGGGCCGAAGCCGGCACGGCGCCCGCTGTCAGATTCGTATACCATCCCGCGTGGGGGGATACACAGGACCAGAATTCATCCATCGCCCCGCCAAGTGCCCAGGCGCCACCGCCGCCCATCGAATGACCGAGGAGGCTCACCCTGCGCGTATCGATGTTGTAGTGCTTGCTCACATCCCGCAGGATGCGCAGGAGGTAGACGCCGCACTGCGGCCGGTTCCAACGCAGGACCTGGCTGTCGTTGTCGATGATGCATTGGGGGAAGACCGCGATCGCCCCGCGTTCGCGCAAGCGATTGGCCCATGTGCGGATATGTTCGTCCGCCCGTCCCGGGCCGCCGTGCAGCACGAAGACCACGGGGTGCGGACGGTGCGGCGTATAATCGGTCGGCACCGCGAGATAGTAATGCCCAACCGCGAAGTCCTCGAATCCCTGGAGCCAGATCTTGCCGATCTTCTTTCCGGTTTCGGGGTACTGCTTCCACCCCTCATCTGCCGGGCCGAAGTAGCTGGCGCCCGGCAGGTGCGTCGCCGCGATGCAGCAGAAAAGCATGAGGACGAGGACGCGCGCCATGGTGGTCTCCTCAACGAAACGATGGCCTGTCACCAACGGTTCCCGGCTGGAAGACCGACCGAGCACACCAACGCCCAGAGCGAGACCCGCCAGTATCACACTGCCATCCCGCAAGACACGGCCCACGGTGTAGAAGGCATCGCCCCCCCCGGCCTCGGTCGGCCGACCCGTGTGGCAGCGGTGCTTGCTGTCTTCAGGGCAGGAGCCCGTCGGGGGAGAAGCGGATCAGGATGGCGTCCTGTCCGCCCCGGTTGGGTGTCGAGCCCAGGGCGCCGGAGGAATAGCCGGTCACCAATACACACCCCAGGGGGTCGAGGGCGAGGCCGGACCCGCAATCGTCGGCACTGCTCCCCACCAGACGGGTCCAGGCCCGGGTACCGTCGGCCTCCCATTTCGTCAGGAACAAGTCCTTGCCACCGCTGGCCGGTTGATCGTCGAACGAGCCGCTGAGGCAGCCGGTCTGATAGACGTGCCCGGCCGGATCGCAAGTCGCTCCCTGGCCAAGATCGTCGCCCGCGGTGCCGAACTGCCGGATCCACTTGCGGACCCCGGTTTCGCTCCATTTGATGAGCACGGCATCCCTGCCCCCTGCTCTGGCCTGACCCGGGAGCGTACCTTCGGTCCATCCAGACAGATAGACGCTCCCGACGTTGTCGCATGCGACGGAAACTCCGAAATCACTGCCCGAGGATCCGATCTGTCGGGTCCACTGTTCTGCGCCAGTAGTATCGAGCTTGATCAGCACCATGTCCTCGGCGCCGGCGTTCCCCCCCGCGAGGCCGCCCTTGGTGTAGCCGCCCACGTAGAGGTTGCCGCTATCGTCACACGCGATGTCGATGGCGACGTCGGCCGCGGCGCCTCCATACTGATGGGCCCACGACAGCGTGCCGTCGCTGGTCAGCCTGGCCACCAGGAGATCGCCATATCCAGCCTGGACCTCTCCTGGCAGGACCCCAGAGGTGTGACCGGCGATGTAAATGCTGCTGCCATCGCAACAAATGCCGTATGCATAGTCATACTGGTCGGTGCCGATCTGTCGGGTCCATTGGCGTGTGCCAGCGGCATTCCACTTGACCACGAAGGCATCCGCACGGCCGTGGGAATCCACCGAGCCAAGCTTGCCGTCGGTCCGGCCGGTGATGTAGACATTGTCCTCGTCATCGCAGCACACATCGTAGCCGAAGTCGTAGCCGGCGCTGCTTGCCGGGGAAGCCTCGAGCTGCTTCGTCCACTGCATGGCTCCGGCCTTGTTCCACTTGGTCAGAAAAACATCATTGCCAACACCCTCCGTGTCGCCTTGGAGCGCGCCATCGGTGTGGCCGACCACGTAGACATTGCCGTGGCTATCGCGACATACGCCGCGCCCCAGATCGTCATCCAGCGAACCCAACGATTTGCCCAGCTCGCCGGTCAGCCAGGTCGCCACCGCGAGGTGCGCTTCGAGCGACGACAAGCGCTGCAGAATGCTCGGGTCGAGCTTGGCGGCGGTCACCGCGCCATCCTGGAGCGATTCCGTCTCCACCGCGCCAGCGGCGACCGCGGTGGCCAGATCGGCAACCACGGCGTGGTCGGCGGTATCGGCATCCAGCGCGCGCACCGCCAGGCCGGCGACCCGCGCATGCGGGGTGGCGGTCAAGCGGGTACGCGGCAGGACCGTCGGGCCCACCTGCACGCCGACATACAGCTCCGCCCGCGCGAGGACATCGTCCGGGATCGCGGCGTGCGTCCCCAGGGCCAACTGGAACAGCCCCCGGACCACCGGCACGTCGGTATGCGTTTCCGTCCACAGGGCGTCGCCCCCGCCAGCAGCGGCGTACAGCGCCACGACCATGGTGCGGGTACCGTCGACATGCAATGCGTCCTCTTTGAGTCGGCCCTGATAGAGGATCTGCTGCGGGACGTCAGCCGCGCGCAGGCGGCCGAGACCGGCAAATACGCAAAGCGTGACGAGGAGGATTCGACAGGACATGCATGCTCCGATCAAGGCGGTGCGCCGACGGCCATCAGGCGGCGCCACGGTGAGAACCGGGAAAGCTAGCGAGACACCGCGCCATGACCACAGGTAATGCAGGTCGATGAAACAACGCCTTGACTATTGTCATAACATGGCGCCCGCCCAGCGGCCACCATGCGCAACAATCGCTACCGCGCCCCAGCCGTGAGCCCAGCGTAACGCCGCCAGCCCGTCGCGGCCGCCGGGCCTGAGCGCGCGCGAGCGACCAGCGACCAGCGACCAGCGACCAGCGACCAGCGACCAGCGACCAGCGGGACTAGGTCCCACCAGCGAGTCGAGCGATAAGCCGACTCAGCGACCGGCCCAGGTGGTCACATCTGTCGACAACCAGCGCCAGGCGCGCATCGTCGCTGGAGCCGAGCGCCCCGAGAATCCCATACCAGCCACCGAGTTCTGCCGCGCTGCCGGGGGCGATGCTCAGGGCTTGCTTCAGAGGGGGCGCTGCCCCTCTGAAGGAGGCGCCATGGAATGACGAAGAGCCTGGTTTCAGCTGTGCTGGTGCAAGCCCTTCCGCTCCCTGCGTGTCCCTATGTTTTCGTGTCCCTATGTTTTCGCATGTCCCTATGTTTTCGCAAACGCGGCCCGGCGCCCCCGGGCCGCGTTTGTCGTTGTATGCACATGTCCGTTGAGCCGCTGTCGCTGAGGCGATACCCTCGGGGCCGGCCCCGCCCCATGCGCCGCCAGGCGCCTGTTCCTGCCAACCCTGGCCATCAGCACCGACCGCTGACTCGGCCATGGACATATCAAAAAACAGCAAAGGGCACGACCATGCTCGAAGCCGCCGAACTGAACAGCAAACTCGCCAAGGCGACCTACGAAGACCGCCTCCCGCAGCTGCGCGTCGACCTCATCCAAGCGCAGCAGGACCTGCGCCAGGCCCCCTTCAATGTGGTGGTGCTGATCGCAGGTGACGATCACCGCGGGTGCCATGAGGTCATCAACGTCCTCAACGAGTGGATGGACCCGCGCGGCATCTCGACCCACGTCTTCGAGGATCCCACGCAAGAAGAAGCCGAGCGCCCGCCTTTTTGGCGCTACTGGCGCGTACTGCCCGCCAAGGGCCGCATCGCCACCTGCTCTGGCGCCTGGATGTTCCGCGCCGTGGCCGATCGGCTGTGCAAGCGCACCAGCGCCTCCGAGTTCGACGTAGCCCTGCACCGCATTCGCAGCTTTGAAAACGAACTTGCCGAAGATGGCACCCTATTCATCAAGTTCTGGCTCCACCGCCCCGAGAAGTCAGCCGTAGCTGAACTGGAGAAGGCGAAGAAGGCTCCCGCCAAGT
>JBEPXK010000260.1:0-5889 GCA_041641915.1 Planctomycetota bacterium | reverse complement strand
GCGGCGATGAGGAACCGCAGTTTCGGCCCGCGGCTACGCTCCCAGCGACGGTCATCGACCTGATCGTCGTCGCCCATCCAGGTGATGCAGATGTTCTTCAAGGCGGCGACCCGGTCGTCGCTATTGGAGAAGTAGTCCTTCGCCGGCTGCAGCACGCTCTCGAACCGGGCATCGCGATCCTTGCGATCATCGATGTCGTCGGCCCTGGCGTAGAACCGCTCAGCGGCGAACAGGAAGGCGGCATACCGCTTGAAATCCCCGTCGAACGCCGCGCGACCAACCAGGTTGTCGAGCGCACCCACGATCTCGCCATGGCGGCCGTAGGATCGACGCAACGACTGGATCAGATCCTCGAGATAGGGCAGGATGACCAGATCCTGCGCGCCGAGCGAGGGCTTGTCGGAGAGCATCGCTTTGAGGCCCGCGAGCAACGCCGGCACGTCTTTGCGCTTGTGGGCCTGAGCCAGGAACCAGGCGTCGTAACGCCGGGCGAGCCCGTCCTGGCGCAGGGCCAGGCCCTTGCGCTTGAACACGGCATACGCGTCATTGTGGTTGCGCAGCATCTCGATGAGCACGCCGTAGAGCTTGCCGGCGACCCGCGAGGTCTCCTTGCCCGGCTGCATGCGTTCCAAGGCGGCTTTGTAGCGATCCGCCGACTGGACGTACCGGCCGGCCAGCAGCGCCACGTCGCCGGCGTCGACCAGCAGGCTCGGCGCGCAGTCGTAGTGGTTGCTCAAGAACGCTTCGAGCGCGAGCGAGACGGCATACGGACGGCCCGCAGAACGGCCCAACTCGATCATTTGCCGCGCCTGGGCTTCGGTCGCCGCGCGCGGGTCGCTCTGGATCGACTCCATCAACTGATCGAGCTCCCCGGACTGCTCCGCCCCCGAGAGGACGGGCGCAGTGGCCACGAGCAGCACGCTCACACACAGGACGATCACAGCGGTCGGTCTGAACATCATTCGGCTCCAGTCTCATCGAGCTTGGCGCGGATGCGGGGCATGATCTTGCGCGCCTTCTTCGTGTATTCGCTTTCGGGATACTGGATGAGCAGCTGCTGGCACTTCTCGAGCGCCTTGCTGTAGTTGCCCATCTTGTACGACAGGATCGCCCAGCGCAGGAGCATCCCGTCGAGCCAGGGCTCATCGGGGTGATCGATGAAGATCTGCTCGAGCAGATCCGTCGCCTGGACGTAGTCGTCGGTCTCGGTGTGATAGGCCACCAGTTTGGCCAGGGCTTCGCCGGCGTACATGCTGTCGCCGTAGTGCTCGGCCACCTTGCGGTAAGCGGGAATGGCGGGCTCGAGTTCAGGGTCGTGCTGCAGCTCGAGGCATTCGCCGACGCTGAACTGGGCCTGCGGCTTGAGCTCGGAATTCTCCAGCCCCAGTACCTTGTTGTAGACGGCGATCGCCTCGCTGTATTCCTCGCGACCGCGGTGGACCTCGGCGATGCTCATCAACGCATCGTCTGCGAAATCGGACTCCGGGAAGAACTCGTTGAAGGTGGTCAGGGTGGCGATCGCGGATTCGAGGTCGCCCTTGGCCAGATGCAGTTCCCAGCGCAGTTTGAAGGCACGCTGGCGCAGCTCGGGGCTGATGGCGTCGAGCTGGATCACCTCGTCGGCACGCGAAAGCCCCTCCTCGACCCGGGCGTCGCCCATGTCGGCCAGGCCCATGCTCTTGAAGATACGCGCCAGCTCGAGGAAGGCCTGCCCTTCGGTCAGCAGTTTGCGCGCATTGATCATCTCGTCGCCGCTATCGCCGCCGGGCGTCTGCAGCTCCGGCTTGAACTCGCCCACCACCTCGAGCTTGACGCTGCTCTCGCGGGCGTAGTCGCCGCCGACGTGCATCTCGTCGGTGTAGTAGGCGACCAGTTCGTCGTTCTTGGCCGCGGTGAGCACCGCGTCGGCCTTGTTGACCTCGGCGCTGGCGTTGAACGCGACCACGGGGACCGCGCCGATGAAATCACCGCTGCGAACAACGTCGGAGTCGATGATCTCGCCGGTGTCCTCGTCGATCACCACCTCCTCGAGCGTCAGCGTGACCTCATCGCGTACCACCCACTGCGGACCCTGATTCTCGGCCTCGGCCAGGGCGGCCCAGGGATCGTCGGCGTCGGCCGACTCGGCGTCATCGGCATCGAGGTCGACCTCTTCGCCCATGGTCTGCTCGCTGATGTAGCGGCTCTCGACCCGCACCCGGACCGTCTCGGCCCCGTCCGAGCGGTCGAGGTCGACATCCTTGACGTTGACCCACAGGTCCTGGCCGGTGAACGCCGCCTTGGCGAACTCGATCAGGGTCCCCTTGACGAAGGCCACCGTGCCGGTGCTCACCACCTGGACCTCGGCCTCGCGCGGCACGTCCTTGTCGCCGGCCTCGGTATTGCCGTCGAGATATCGCACCTTGACCCGGTCGCCACCGATCACCTGCAGCTTGCCATCCTGGGGCGAGGGCGGCTGGACCTTGGTGCTGATCGAACCGATGTAGAGCGCCTCGCGATTCGACAGCGGCATCAGGGTGATGGTCTCGGTGTCGCCGCTCTGCGAGGTGACCTCCACCGTGCCCGGCTTGTCACTGAGTTTGGTGATGATCGGCAGATCACCATCCTGGACCTTGCAGTAGAAGCGACGGCCGGCCTCAACGAATCTGGCCGTCGGCGCATCGGGGTCGACGAAGGTGCCCACCAGACTCAGGTACTCGATCGCTTTGGGCCAGTTCTTCTGGGTGAAGTGGGCCATCCCGATGTAGTAATAGGCTTGGTTGGCCCAGATGCTGTTGGGGTAGCGGGTGACAATCTTGCGCAGCGCGGTGAACAGCTGGTCGTAGTCGCCCAGGTAGTAATAGGACACGCCGAGCAGATACTGCGATTCGAGCATCACCTGCTCGAGATCGTTGTCGATCTCCTCCCGCTGCAGGAGCGACCGGTTGCGCTTCAGCCAATCGATCGCCGCCTGGTGCTCGGCGACGTTCTCGTGGAAATGGCGCCCCAGCTCGAGATGGACCTCGAAACGGACCTCGCTCTCGGGATACTGCTCGAGCAGGTTCTCCAGCGCGCGCACGCCCTTGTCGAACTCGCTATCCTCGAGGTAACGCTTGCCGGTACGCAGCAGGCGCCGGGCCTCGAGTTCGTTGCGATCCATCGCCGCCAGCGGCGCATCGCCGCCGCGCGACTCCGGCCCACCGCCGACCTCGGCGTACACTGCCGGCTGGGACAGGAAGAGCAACGCGCCGCCGGCAACCGGCAGCAGCGTACGCAGAAAGCACCGCTGGAATGGCATACGTATCGTCCTTTGGCGAGGTGGATCGCGCCGTGTGGGATCAGTCATCAGCCACGCGACCGCCACCGGTCTTCAAGTTGTGATCTTCGAGCCAGACGTGTGCCTTGCTGTCATAGCCCGTTCCCTTGTAGGCGCGGGTGAGCTTGCGCATGGCGGAGACCTGTTGTTTGGCCTCCTTGGCCTGACCGTAATAATGCGCCGCCTGCCAGACCGCGGCGGCCTTGTCTTTCGGTTTCTCCACCAAGCGCTCGATGACGCTGAGCTCCTCGATCGCGCTCCTCAGCCGACCGAGACGCATATAGCACTCGGCGACCTGATAGGCGTTACGCGGGAAGTCCTCGGAGAGCTGATACGCCGCGATCGCCGGCTTGTAGTCCTCGCGCTCGAACAGGATGTCGCCCTTGATGAAGGCAGCGGAGCTCGAGTACTCCTCGACGCCCATCAGTTCGTCGGCGAGGTCCAGCGCCTCCTGGATGTCGGCATCGGACTCGCCGCGCTTGAGGAAACCCAGCAACATGTACTTGCCGGCGTTCTCATTGTCGAAGGCCTGGCACAGCCGCTTGGCCTTGTCGGGCATCTCCCGCTTCCACAGGTAGGCGGCGAGATCGCCGAGGGCACGGTCCTCGAGTTCGTCGATGCGGATCTTGGTGAAGACGTTGCCGGCGAGGGTCGGATCCTTGAGCCGATCGGCCATCACCCGCAGCAGTTCGATGATGGTGCCGTTCTCCATCTTCGCGAAATCGAGCTTGCCGTAGTACTCCTTGACCTTCTCGACCTTATCGGCGCCGGCGTAATGCGAGATCCACATCAGGACCCGCTGCCAGTCGCCCTGCTTCTGGTGCGCGTCGAACTGCTCGTCGAGCCGGCGCATCCAGGCCTTGGTATCGCCATTGGCGACGAGGAACCAATCGGCCTTCGTCATCTGGTAACGGTCCCAGTCGCCGAAACGACCTTCCGCCTGTTGGGCCCAGTAGCCGAACACCTCCTTGCGCTTCGCCGCATCCAGATTGCCGTGACGACGATAGCCATCGACCATGCGCATCACCCAGGCCCAGTACTGACGATCCTCGACCAGACCCGACGGCTCCGGCGGAAACCCATCGCCGTGGTAATCGTAGCAGCCGCGCATGGCATGGTAGAATTTACGCAGCTGTGCTTCATCGGGGGCACGACGGACGTAATGGTCGACCACGTGCTTCATCGCCCGCTGGGATTCATCCTTGTTGCCGTGGGGGTCGTCGCGCTTGGTCGGGCGGAACTCGACCGCCACATCCCAGAAGTGCTCGATCGCTTCGGTGACCCGGTCTTCCTTCTCCTTGAGCAGCCACTCGGCGAGGGTGTTGATCGCATCGGCGGCGAGCGGTTCGCGCTTGTAGGGCGGGTACTTGGTCAGCTCGGCCCATGTGTTCATCGCCTTGCTGACTTCCTGGTCCGCCTTCTGGCACGCACCTTTGTAGTAATATGCGGCCGCGGCGTAGCGGATGTCATTGGGGAAGAAATCGATCACTTCCTGGTACTGGTCCATCGCCAGGTTGAGCCGACCGCTGAGTTGAAGACACCGTCCCTTGCGCAACAAGGCGTAGCTCACGCCTTCGCTGCGGGGGTTCTCTTTGACGAAACGTTCATACTTGGCCCAAGCCCCCTTGAAGTCCTCTTTGGCGAAGGAGGCGTCGGCCTGCTGCAGGGTGCGCGCCTCCCAATCGCTGAGCTTGAGCCGCACTTCGCGGTACATCGTCGGCTCGTGCTTGTCCGCAGCGAAGGCGGTCGACACGCCGAGGATCAGGGCGATCACGGTGACCAGGCGCGCCCCGGTCCGGGTCCACCATCCCACGTTCGACACTCCTATCCTCCTGTCGCTATCCGCTGACACCGGACCTGACCTTCTACCACGCCAGGGGCGGATCGTTGTGCCTTTTCCCGCTCGGCCTGATCGCTGCATGTCCGCTCCCTGACCCCGATTGCAGAACCAACGGGAAAACCGCCAACCGGTGACAGACGGCCCGCCCCGGACCGTCGCCGCTGCCGGTCCGTGCCTGCTCGACCGGCCCCACCGCCCAGAGGGACTCCTGATCTGATGCGCGTCCGTCGCCCCGGCCCGGCAACCTTCTACACGCCACCCTTCAGGCGACCTCACCGGCTGCGCTCCAGCACCCGGCGCCGGTAGTCGCGGCGCAGACAGCGATCCGCGTCCGGCAGCAACAGCTCGGTCAGCCCACCCGACCCCGATCGCCCATGGTGCCGACGCAGCCCCCGATGCGCGCCCGCAGCATAAACCAGGTGCTGATAAGCCGCCCAGGCGGCCGGTCCGGCTGCGGACTCCGGCATCGCGCTGCCGGTATCGCTCCAGGAACCGCTAGCGAAAACCGCTTCGGGCAGCTCCTCGGCGCTCGTCGGCGCAGCCGCCGGATCGTAGACGACCTCCGGCAGGGAAGCCGCAGCAGACAGCTCGCCCGGCGCGGCGGCAGACTCAACCGGCGCGGCGGGCGTCTCGCGCTCGCGTTCCGCCGCCTCCTGCTGCGCCCGGGCCTCCGCCTCGGCCTGCGCCTGCGCGGCAGCCGCCTGGCGTTCGCGTTCCGCCGCCTCCTGCTGCGCCCGGGTCTCCGCTTCGGCCT
>JBEPXK010000259.1:0-5931 GCA_041641915.1 Planctomycetota bacterium | reverse complement strand
CACCGATGTCCTCGGGGCTGGTCTCGATCCGACACAGGATCACCGGTTCGCCGAGCGCGGCCATCGTCTCGGCCTCGGCGGCGGTGAACACCGCCTTGCCGGTGGCCGCACCGGGCGAAGCCGGCAGACCCTTGGCGAAGGTGGTGGCCTGCTTCTCGGCCGCGGGGGCGAAGGTGGGGTGCAGCAGCTGGTCGAGCGATTTGGGGTCGACCCGCAGCACCGCCTCCTTCTCGGTGATCAGCCGTTCCTTGACCATATCGGTGGCGATCCTGACCGCGGCGGCGGCCGTGCGCTTGCCGGTGCGCGTCTGCAGCATGTACAGCTCACCGCGCTCGATGGTGAACTCGATGTCCTGCATGTCGCGGTAGTGGCGCTCGAGCTTGCCGCGGATCTTCACCAGCTGG
The DNA here is from genome assembly GCA_041641915.1 of Planctomycetota bacterium. Classification (GTDB taxonomy): domain Bacteria; phylum Planctomycetota; class UBA11346; order UBA11346; family UBA11346; genus SLQH01. The sequence goes on along the minus strand of JBEPXK010000259.1, from coordinate 5,527 downwards.
TCGTAGGCCTTCTTGTCGACCTTGGCCAGCTGGGTGATCGGTTGCGGCGTGCGGATGCCGGCGACCACGTCCTCGCCCTGGGCGTCCATCAGGTATTCGCCGTAGAACTTGTTCTCGCCCGTCGAGGGGTTGCGGGTGAAGGCCACGCCGGTACCCGAGGTCGAGCCCATGTTGCCGAAGACCATCGCCTGGACGTTGACCGCGGTACCCAACAGGCCGCGGATCTCGTTGAGCTGGCGATAGCGGATCGCCCGCGGGTTGTTCCAGCTGCCGAAGACCGCGTCGACGGCGTCCTGCAGCTGCTGGCGCGCGTCCTGCGGGAACCGCTTCTTGTTCTTCTTGTAGACGGCTTCGTAGGCGGCGACCACGTCCTTGAGCCCGTCGACGTCCAGATCGGTGTCGAGCTCGACGCCGCGCTTCGCCTTGATCTTCTCGAGCGCCGACTCGAAGTCGTGGTGCTCGATGCCCATGACCACGTCGCCAAACATCTGCATGAAACGGCGGTAGGCGTCCCAGACGAAACGCTCGTTACCGGTCAGCTCGATCAGCGTCGAGAGCGTCTCTTTGTTCAGACCGAGGTTGAGCACCGTATCCATCATTCCCGGCATCGACTGCGCCGCACCCGAGCGCACGCTCACCAGCAACGGGTTGCTGCCGTGGCCGAAGGTCTTGCCGGTGGTCTTCTCCAGCTTCTTGATGTTGCTATCGACCTCCTCCTTCAGGCCCCTGGGGTATTTGCGCCCCAATTTGTAGAAGAGATCGCAGACCTCGCAGGTGATGGTGAATCCCGGTGGCACAGGCAGGCCGAGGCTGGACATCTCGGCCAGGTTGGCGCCTTTGCCACCCAGCAATTCCTTCATGTCGGCCCGGCCCTCGGCCTTGCCGCCACCAAAAAAGTAGACGAGCTGCTTGGACTTGCTCATGGAGAGGTTCCTTGTCGGGAGTGGATGCGCAGTCGCAGCATACAGCGGCGATGCGCGGATTGAGGCATGGAGTGGGACCAACCTAAAGCCGCCGGATTCATGGTCAACCGCGCCTGGGCAAATATCGGCAGCTCCGGCCTCACCCCGCGACCTGGCGCCGCGCCAACGCCAGCGCGCCACAGCGATCGGTCACCGTGCCCGCCGCCTGCGCCGCGCGCACCGCGCGCAGGGCCCGGCCGATCGCCGGACCCGGTTCCAGCCCGGCGGCGAGCAGATCGCGCGCGCTGATCAGCGGCGCGCGGCAGCGCGCGGCGCGCGCGCGCCACGCTCTGACCGCCGCCGGCTCCAGACCCAGGCCAAGCCACAGTTCCAGCAGGTGCTCGAAGCCCTCGTCGACGAGCAGGGTCGCCAATCGCTCGGCGCCAACCGCTTCGGCCTGCTGGGGAGCCGGCGCGTCGCAGAGATAGCGCAGCAGCCGCACGCGCCGGCGGGCAAGCGGTTGCGCGTCCAACCACGCAGCGCGCGCGCGCGGTTCGAGCTCACGCAGGCTGAGCGCCTGGGCCACGGACGCAGCGGCCGTGACCGGGAGCCGATCGAGCCGTCGCGCCACCGCGGCGTGCCGGCGCACCGGCCAGGCGGCGAAACCGGCGCAGAGCGCGCTTACCGCGCCGCAGCGTACCGCCAGGCGCCACCACAGCGATCGCCGGGCGTCGCCGCCCGCCTTGTCCCATTCCTGCAGGATCCGTTCACGGCTCAGGCCGTCCAACGTCGTGGTCTGCATCGCGCGCCAGGTCGCCGGCTCGATCTCCAGGCCCAGCCCCGCGGCGAACCGCAGCCCGCGCAGCACCCGCAAGCGGTCTTCAGCCAGACGATCGGCCGCCACACCGACCACCCGCAACACCCGCTGGTCGAGGTCCTTCAGCCCACCGACGTGATCGCGCAGCTCGCCGGCGACCGGATCGTAGACCAACGCATTGACGGTGAAGTCCCGCCGCTGCACGTCCTCGGCCTCGCTCGCCGGGTCGACGCCGCTCGGCCGCCGCCCATCGACGTAGGCCCGATCGCTGCGGAAACTGGCGACTTCAACCTGACTGCCGTCCGCGCCGACGACCACGATCACGCCGAACGCACGCCCGACCTCGACGCAGCGGGAAAACAGCGCACTCACCGCGTCCGGCGACGCGTCGGTGGCCACGTCGACCTCGTGCACCCGCCGACCCAGCAGCCGATCGCGCACCGCACCGCCGACCAGCACACCGACGTGGCCGGCTGCACGCAGGCGCGCGATCACCGCCTGTGCACCCGACCAGGGCGGCGCGGACAGGTCCCACGCGAGCGTACGTCGTTCCATGGCCGCATTCTGCGTGCTCCCGCCCCGATCCAAGCGCCCGCCTCGATCGCCTTGGCACGCGACGCGCGTGTTCGACCAGGACGGTGTGCCAGCATGCACGAGTTGCATTCCTGCCCCCGCTGCGGCCAACCCAACCGTGCGCCACCATGCCCGCGCTGCGGTGCACGCTATGTCCGCACGCTCGCCGCTACGCCGCGCAACGGCCACAGCGCCCCGTGGTCACGCGCAAGGCGTATCGGCGCCTATCACGTCGACGGGCCACTCGCCTGCGGTGGAATGGGGCTGCTGCTGCGCGGACGCGATCGCACCAACGGCGAAGCGGTGGTGCTCAAGACCCCGCGTCCCGGCGTGCCCGATGCACGCGAACGCTTCGAACGCGAGGCCCGGGCGCTGATCACCTGCCGTCACGACAACGTGGTGCGCCTGCGTGATATCGACTGCCACGATCAGCACGTGCCCTTCCTGGTACTCGAGCATCTGCCCGGCGCAGATCTGCGCGCATTCCTGCGCCGCGGCCCCTTGCCGCTGCCGCTGCTCGCCACAGTGGCCGCCGACCTCGCCCGAGCCCTCGCCCATTGCCATCGCCGCGGCATCGTCCATCGCGACCTCAAGCCGGAGAACGTGGTGCTCACCCGCCAGCGCGCGGTGCTGATCGACTTCGGTCTCGCCCGGATCATCGGCCCCGCCGCCCACCCCGGTCAGTCCCGGCTGACGCCGCAACTCGCCTTCGTCGGCACACCGCCCTACGCCGCGCCCGAACAGCTGCGCGATCCCTCCACGGCCGGACCCGCCGCCGACATCTACGCGCTCGGCGCGCTGCTGCGCGAGTGTCTCGAACAAGGGCCGCGCCCGGCCAACGAACTCGCACGCTGGCGCCCCATCCTCGACCGCTGTTGCACCGCCGAGGCCCACGCGCGCCCGCGAGCCGGCGACCTGCTCACCCGCTTCGCCCGTCTGCACGTAGCCTTGCCGCCTCCCGCGTCATCGACGCGCTGCCGCCGTGGCCGACGCCTGTCCACGCCGCTGCTGGTCCTGCTGCTCGCCGCCATCACCACCTTGCCCTGGCTCCTGCCCACCGGCGAGGACGTACGCGCGCTGCGCGGCACGCTCGACCCGGCGGTGGGCCACGATCTCGTCCTGCACGCCGCGCCCCAGCGCATGCTCATCCTGCAGCCGCACGGCGGGACCCGCTTGCGCCTGCACGGCGGCGGTCCCTGGCGCAGCGGGCCGCTACGCGTGCTCATCGGCCCCGAGGGCCGCGCCAGCGTGCGGGTGCGTGACCCCGACGGCAGCTGGGCCCTGGATCTGCGCGAGCGCTGAGAGCGCGGAATGATTCAGACGGGCAGGCTGATCGGCATGATCAGGTAGGTCATCCCGGGCTCGCGCATGATCATCCCGCGACCGGGACCGTTGAGCTCGAGACTCACGCTGTCCTCTTCGTAGACCCGTAAGATGCTCTGCAGGTACCCGGCGTTGAGGCCGATCTTCGCCGACGGACCGTCGTAGGCGCAGGTCACCGGGATCTCGGCCCGACCGCCGGTGGCGATCATGTTGCGCAGCATGCACTGACCCGCTTCCAGGGTCGCGACGATCCCGCGCGAGGCGTTGCTGGTCATCAGCGCGGTCCGCCGCACCGCTGAGCGCAGATCCGCGGCGGCGAACTCCACCCGGTGCTGCGGCTCCTTGGGCAGGGCGTTGCGGTAGGCGGGGTAACTGCCCTCGACCAGCCGACTGGTCAACTCGACCTGGATCGCTGGTGCGTTGGCCCCATCCGACGCGGCCACCACCACCCGCACGAACACCAGCTTGCTCTCCATCGCCAACTCGACCTCGCCCGGCGTACCGCTGGCGAGGATCCGCGCGAGGTGATTGATCGTGCCCGCGGGGATGATCGCCTTGATCGGGCCACTGAACTCCTCGCCGCGGCGCGTGGCTTCGCACAGGATCTTGCCGTCGGTACCGGCCATCACCAGCTCACCGTCGGCGACGGCGAAGTACACCCCGCCGAGCACGGCCGAGGTCCGATCCTTGTCGACCGCGAACAGGGTCTTGCGGATCATGTTCTCGAGCTCGGACCCCGGCACGGTGATCCGTTCGCCGGTCTGGGGGAACTGCCCGATCGAGGGGAAGGTCTCGCCGACCACCTGCGGGATGACGTATTCGCCGTCGACGAGCCGGATCGCGACCTGATCCGGCCCGTGCTGCGGGCCCACCTCGAGCAACACATCCGGCGAAGCCGATTCCTTGAGGATGCCCACCAGCTGGCGCACCGGGATCACCACGCTACCGGGAGCGAGCACCTGCAGCCGCCGCAGCACCACCCGCAGGCCGACCTGCTGATCGGTCGCATTGACCTCGAGCCCATCCTCGTGGGCCTGCAGCTGCATGTTGGTCAGGATCGGTTTGGGGCTGTTGGTCGGCACCACGGCATGCGCCGCTTGCAGCGCCATCAGCAGACCTTCACGCTCGCATCGCACCGTGAAGCCGGTTGCCGTGGTCTGGGTCGTCCCGCTCTGTTCCATCCCGCACCTCGTCATGGGGTGTTCGCCGTATCGCCGAGTAGAGGTATACCATTAGAACTATATAAAGGTACTACTGCTTCTACTACTCGCGACTGAAACGTCGAAAACCACGTAAGTCCTTGTTCTGAAACATTTTACCTTGTCAGCAACCGATGTCGGAAATTCGTCGGATGCGGCGACAGCGTAGGGTTTTGACCGCAGGCCGCAAGTGGCGTCCCCCAGCTCTGGCGAAGAGCGACGAAAACCCCCGCCGCCGGACGAAAACCGGCGCTCTGCACGACGACAACCTGGGCCTGGAGAGGCGGGTTTTCGTCGTTTTCGACGGCTTTTGGCAGAGGGGGCTTTGCCCCCTCGCGCCTTCGGCGCACACCCCTCCGTGCTCTGTCGTCACTCGCCAGCTTCGCTGTCGTTCTCGGCGGGCCTCCGGCCCATTTTCGCCGAGAATCGCTCCTCTGTCGCCCGGTCGTCTGGCCAAGCCTGGCCAGACTCCGTTGACAGCGTCGACGGCTTTTGGCAGAGGGGGGCTTTGCCCCCTCGCGCTCTGTCGTCACTTGGCAGGCTCCTCGACGTTTCGTGTGGGCAACGCGAGTAGCGAGTAGCGAGTAGCGAATAGCGAGCAGCGGGTAGCGAGCAGCGAGTAGCGAGCAGCGAGTAGCGGGACTATGTCCCGCCAGCGAGTCGAGCGATGAGCCGACTCAGCGACCGGCCCATGTGGTCGCACCTGTCGCCAA
>JBEPXK010000258.1:0-5936 GCA_041641915.1 Planctomycetota bacterium | reverse complement strand
CTCGCTTCTCGCTTCTCGCTTCTCGCTTCTCGCTTCTCGCTGTAAGTGGCCCGCCGGCCCCGGTGGGGCCGGCGGGCGGTGGAGCGCGACGAGCGACCGTCGTTGCAGAATATGTTCCTTGTGGGGTGGGGCGGTTCCACGCTACCGTGGTCGGCATGCCTGATCGGCGGAGGAACCGGGGGCCGCATCCTGGCGATGCGGCGTTGTTCGCACCGGCGATGGAGCCGGTGCTGCGTGCGGCGGTCTCCGAGCTCTCCTGGCTGCTCTCGCGCGGCTACGCCATCGGCGCGGCGAGTACGTTGGTTGGCGACCGGCATGCGTTGCGTGCGCGCCAGCGCCTGGCGGTGCAGCGCTGTGCCTGCGCCGATGCGGCGGTGGCCGATCGGCGGGCGCGGCGGCGCGATCCGACGGCGCTCACGGGCTGCGAGCTGGTCATCGATGGCTTCAATCTGCTGACCACCGTCGAGGCGGCGTTGGCCGGCGGGGTGATCATCGTCGGGCGCGATGGTTGCTATCGCGACATGGCCAGCATGCACGGTTCGTGGCGGCGGGTGGCGCAAACCCGGGTGGCGATCGACCTGATCGCGGCGCAGGTGGCGGCTATCGCACCGGCGCGCAGCCATTGGCTGCTCGACCGGCCGGTGGCCAACAGCGGACGGTTGGCCCACTTGCTGCGCACGGTGGCCGGCGAGCGCGCGCTGGCGTGGGAGGTGACGTGTTGCGATGCGGTCGATGCACGTCTGCGCGCGCACGCCGGGGTGGTGGTCAGCGCCGATGCGGGGGTCCTCGACCATCCGGTGGCCTGGACCGGGCTCGCGGCCCGGGTGGTGCAGTCGGGCGTGCCGGATGCCTGGCTGCTCGATCTCGGCGCAGACGCGGTCAGCCCTGCAGCGCCTTGAGTCGGGCGAACTCGCCATCGCGCGCGAGGAGTTCCGCTTGCGAGCCGAGCTCGACGCAGCGGCCCTGCTTCATCACGCAGACGCGGTCGGCGTGGCGGATGGTCGAGAGGCGGTGGGCGACGATGAAGGTGGTGCGGCCGGCGACGAGGTTGTCGATCGCCTGCTGGACCTGCTGTTCGGCGATGACATCGAGCGAGGAGGTGGCTTCGTCGAGGATGATCACCCGCGGATCGCGGATCAGTGCGCGGGCGATCGCCACCCGCTGGCGCTGGCCGCCCGAGAGCTGGACGCCGTTCTCGCCGATGAGCGTGTCCAGCCCCTCGGGCATCTGCGCGACCACTTCTTCGAGGTTGGCCGCGCGTACCACCGCCTGGATCTCCGCCTCGCTGACCGCTTCGAGACCATAGGCGATGTTCTCGCGCAGGCTGCCGGAGAACAGGATCACGTTCTGCGGCACCACGGCGATGTGCTGGCGCCAGCTGCGCAGGTCGAGTTCCTGCATGTCGCGGCCGTCGAGCAGGATCCGGCCGGCCGAGGGGCGGTAGAAACCGATGACCAGGTTCATGGTCGTCGATTTGCCGGAGCCGGATTCGCCGACAAAGGCGATGCATTCGCCAGGGGCGACGTGAAGGCTGAGTTCACTGACCGCATGTTCGGAGCGGTTGCGATAGCGGTAGTCGACCTGCGCGAAGACGATCTCGCCGGCGACCTCGCTCACCGCGGGCTTGCCGGCGTTGTCCTCCAGGTCGGGGCATTCGAGCACCTCGCCGATCGAGCGGAGGGCTTCGAGTCCGCGCGCGTACTGCGGGAACAGGTGCAGCAGGCGCATGATCGACATCACCATCTGGGCGAACAGCCCCATGAACAGAACCAGCAAGGGGACGGTGAGGTCGCTCCAGATGATCATGCTGGCGAAGACCGCGAGCGCGATCAGTTCGACACCGCGCAGGACCACGAAACTCGAGGCCTGGAACAGGGCGTTGGTGTGGTCGAGTTCGATCCCGCGGTTGCGCAGTTCGCATAGCCGCCGGTCGACCTCACCGACTTCCGTGCCCTCGACGCCGTGGGCCCGCGTGACCGGGATCATGTCGATCATTTCGCTGACGCGGGAGCCGACGTCCTCCATGCCCTGCCGGAAATCACGATTGCGCTGCTGCATCGGCTTGCGGAACAGCCACAGCAGGAGCAGGCACAGGGGGGTGGCGAGGATGTAGAACAGGGCCACCTGCGGTTCGTGGTAGAGGGCCACGCCGAGCGCGATGGCGATGGTGACCAGCGCTTCGATGCCGCCCTGGAAGAACAGGCGGCAGAGGTTCTCGACCATCTCCACATCGCGCATGACCTTGGTCTGCAGCCGGCCGGATTCTGCCTGGTGGTGGTAGGTCAGCGAGAGCTGCTGCAGCCGACGGACCAGGGCCGCGCGCAGGCGCCGCTCGAGGTTGCGGATGCGGCGTGAGAGCAGGCGGACGTAGTAGACGTGACCCGGGATGTTGATCGCCAGCAGCAGGGCCTGGCCGCCGATCGGGAACCAGATCCACCACGCGGGGTAGGCAGGGTTCTGGATGATCTCGACCACCAGCGCGACCGCGATCGACGGACCCCAGAAGCAGGCGTTCTTGACCAGGAAGACCAGCAGGAGGTAGCAGTAGCCCCGCCAGCCGGTGTTCATCAGCCAGGCGAGGGTGCGTAACGGATGGGCGGCGGCGAACGGCAGGTCCTCAAGCATGCGCGCGCCGGTCGCGCGCCGGCGCCCGCTGGGGGTGGGGGCGGACTGCAAGGAGGTCTGTTTGGCAGAAATGGCCGCGTCGATACTCATGATCGGGCATGATAGCGTGTTGCGCACGGGGTGAATGGCTGGTCTGATATTGGGGATGGCAGTTTTGATACGGCCGCGGCTTCCCTCAGGGCCCCCGCCGGCCCTGGCCGGCTGGGCAGAGCCAGGACCGCGCGCGGCTGGGCCCACGGGTGCATGGCGCGACCACCGATGGCGCGCGTCCGGACGCGACGCCGGGCCTGGCGTCAACGCGTCCTCGGTGACGGGAATCGTCTGCCAACGCGTAGCAGGCCAAGGGTTTATGGTGATTTGCGATGGAAGCGGCTTCCGGCGGTCAATATGCTGTGAACATGAGCGTGTCTGACGATCATCATCAGGAGTTGTTGTCTGCGGCGCGCGCAGGCGATGAGGATGCCTTTGCCGCGTTGGTGTTGGCGACCCAGGGCGAGTTGCGTCGTTTCCTGGCTGCCCGGTCCTATTCGGTCGATCTGGTCGAGGCGGCGCTGCAGGATGCCTACATCCGGATCCACAGCCTGCTCGACGAGTATGACGCTGGCCGCCCGGTGTTGCCGTGGCTGCGCGGCATCGCCTTCAACTGTCTGCGTGAGGAGCTGCGTCGGCGGGCACGCCACCAGCGACGCTTCGTCAGTGCCGGCTCCCGGCTCGATCAGGTGCTGGCCGAAGAGGCATATGGCCATGCGCCCGCCGAGCACGATGCCTGGGCCGAGCGGCTCGATCATCGTCTGCATCACTGCCTGGAGCGTCTACCCGCCCAGTCGCGTCGCCTGATCAGGGAATACTACCTCGAGGATCGGCCGCTGACGCTGCTCGCCCAGCGCTTCCGCCGGAAGGCCTCGGCCCTGGCCAGCCTGCTGCAGCGCATCCGGGCTGCGCTGCGCGAGTGCCTCGCCCAGGGAGGTGCCGGATGAAGGATATCCGTTTCGCCTTGCTGGTGGAGGGTTGGGTCCACGGTGAGTTGGATGAAGCCGGCCAGCGGCAGCTGTGGAGCAGCGTACGTGACGATCCGCGACGGCGGGCCTTCCTGGCCGATCAGGGCAACCTGCATGCGATGCTCGTCGCGCATCATGCCGATGCGCACGCCGGCGAGCAGTTGGTCTCGGCGGTACGGCGCCGGCTCGACCACGGTCGCGTGCGCAGCGGCGGCCGGGCGTTCCGGCGGTGGTTGCCGCTGCTCGCGGCCGGACTGCTCGTGGCTGTCGGTGTGGCTGTGTACACCAGTTCCGAGGCCGGTGCGCCCGCTGTCGTTCTGAGGCGCGATGGTCGTACCCTGGAGCCCGAGACCACCAGCCCGTGGCGATCGGGTGATGAGCTGCGGGCGACGGCCGCCGGTACGGTCTCGCTGCCGGGTGGAGCGACGGCGACGCTCGCCCCCGGCAGCCGGCTGGTCTGGGACGGCCCCGGTGCACTGCGACTGCAGGACGGCACGGCCAGCTTCGCGGTGCGGCCGCGTTCCGGATCCGATTTCCGCGTGACCACCGCCCACACTGTCTGCAGCGTGCTCGGCACCCGGTTCACCGTGCGCACGATTCCCACGGCGACCATGGTGGCCGTCGATGAAGGACGCGTCGCCCTCGACGATGGCCGGAACCTGATACCCGGCCAGCAGACCTGGCGTTTTGATGAGACGGCCATCGATGCCTGGTTGGCGGATCTGCCACGCCGTCCGGCCGCCCTCGCCACGCTGCCGCAGCGGACCCGTCTGCGCACCGATGCGATCGGCCCCTGGCAGGGCACCGGGGCGTTGCGGCAGCACACCGACGCCTCTGGCTATCCGGTGTTGTCGTGCGCCGGCAGCGCCCAGGCTCTCTATTCTTTACCCAACGGTCTCGATGGTGGCTTTTTGATTCGCGTCCGCACTGCGGTCATCGATGACGATGGTGAGCCGAACCAACACCTGCGGCTCTCGATTCCAGGCATGCCTTTCCGTCGGCGCGAGCCGGTCAGCACCGACCGGAATATCACCGGGACCACCATTCAGGAATTGCGCTTCAGCTACCGCGGTCGTCATCATCTCACCGATTGGTGGGAGTTCGAGCAACGGGTCGACGGCGCGGTGGCCCTGCGCGGGTTCGCCTACGGTCGTCCGCAGGCCATCGCCCTGCATCTCAATCAGGTCACGATACGCGTCGAAGCGGTGGAGGTAGCCGTCGCCGACCGCTGAGACGGCGGTGGCAAAATGCCTGCACGTCACGTTTTGCCAACCGCTTAGAAGCGACTCCGATGGACCCGCCCTGGGCCGGTCAATCTGCATCGACACGGTTCTTCTCCTGCGTGCAGAAAGGCGCCCGTGCGACGTTTCCTTGCTTTCACATCGATCCTCATGGTGGCCATCGTCGCCGCCTGTTGGCTGATCACCTCGCCCAGACCCGCCTCGACTGATCATGATCGCATGGCTGCGGACCTGGGGCGAGCGGGCAGCCCGGCCTCCGTCGAAGCCTCCGCTGAGCTTCCGGACCACGCTGCGGATCGCACCACGGATGCCGCCACCGGCGCTGGATCGCAGGATGCAGCGCCGGCCACCGTGCCCGTGGACGATACCCCCATCGCCCACCGACGCGAACTCGGTCTCGATGACTTCCGTGCGGCCAAGCGGGACGCCTGGCCGACCGTGCGCGCCGACGGCCTGCCGGTGGCGCCCGGCCTGCGCGCGGATGACCGCTTCCAACGCGGCGTCGAGGAGCTGGACGCCGCCGGCGTCCGCCAACGCCGGACCTGGATCGTCCACCGGCCGGACTTCAAGCATCCGCTCATCCGCGTGGTCGAGCAGGCCGACGGCCAGGTGCACGAGACCGTCGCCGATCACCTGATCGTGCGTCCGGCCGCGGGTATCGATCTGCGGCGCCGTGCAGGTCGATCCGGGTCCGCAACCGCTCTACGAGGTGCACCCGGACATGCTGCCGTTGCGCGAGGACGGGGACGGCGGTCAGGAGGTCGATGGCCTGCATCCGGACCTCGACCACACGATCCTCACGGTGCCGGGCAACGGCGGATGACGCGCCTGCGCGTCCCCCGCCACCGGCATGTGATACATCGCCTCGCGAGGGGCACATGGAGGCCGTCAGAAAGGTGGGGGTTCCACCAAGGACCGGTCAGACCGGTCAGGAAGTGACATTTGACTCTCCCTCAAAAATCCGAAACCCCGGCCCGCCCGCGAGCGGAGCCCAGCCAGGCTTGGCTGGGCGACCGGTCGACAGAGGGGTGGTTTCCGCCGAAAATGGGCCGCAGGCCCGGCGGAAATGCGG
>JBEPXK010000257.1:0-5937 GCA_041641915.1 Planctomycetota bacterium | reverse complement strand
CGCGCCCAGCGATCAACGTGTCGATATTATGGAACACCACGCGGCGATCGGTACTCGCACCGCGCCGGTCGAGGAACTCCACCGCCAACGCGGCGGTGCTGGCCTGCCCGTCGGTATCGCCGATGAACGCCAGATCGTCGGCACCCACCCCCGACGGGCGCACCGCTTCGAGGATCCGGTCGCGCAGCGCGGCGTCGCGCTCGTTGGCCACCAACAAAACGCGGTCGAAAGCCCCGCCGACCAGCATCGCCTCGACGATGCTCGCGAGCAGCGGCCGGCCGTGCCACGGCAGCAGGAACTTCGCCTCGCTGTAGCCGGCCGCGCGGAAACGCCGGTAGAGCCCGGCCATGCAGAACACCAGGTCCATGATCGCTGTCCTCCCGCAGGTCGATACGCAGATCGGCACCGCGTGTCAGCCGGGGATCGGGTCCCTCAGAGCTCCAAGCCTCGGACCCGCCAGCGGGTGGAGCCCAGCCAGACTTGGCTGGGTGACCGGCCGACAGAGGGGTGGTTTTCTGCGAAAATGGGCCGCAGGCCCGCAGAAAACGCGGCCGCAGGCCGCGAACCCCGACCGAGGCCGTGGGGGTGTGCGCCGAAGGCGCGAGGGGGCAGCGCCCCCTCTGAGGGAAGCCTCAGCCGGGGATCGGCGACAGGCCGTGCGTTCACAGTGACGCGGCAGCAGCGGGCGAAACGGGGGTTACTTCTGCGCCAGCGCGGTGGGACATCCCGGCGGCGGCAAACAGCCGCGCATGCCCGTGCGTCCATCTGCTGCGTAGGGCCACTGCCGGTCCGTGGCTTGTGGCCCGATCGCCCCAGGTCTAGCGTAAGCGAGCCCCCCGGCCGAGGAGCGCCATGGGTCCCCAGGTCCATCCCGATATCGCCGGCAACCTCGACCTGATCGACGAGCAGTACGCCCGCTGGCTCGCCGATCCGGAGACGGTCGATCCGGAGTGGCGTAGCTTCCTCGACGGCTTCGCCCTCGGCGCGGCCCAGCAGGAGAGCGGCTCCGGGTCCGAGGTTCAACGCGTCGCGCTCGGCGTCGCCGCGATGGTCGCCGCCTTCCGCGCCCGCGGCCACACCTGCGCGACCATCGATCCGCTCGTTGAGGCCGTCGACCTCGCCCCGCTGCTACCCGCGCGCTTCGGGCTCGAGACCGCCGACCTCGAACGCCCCTGCCCCCCCTGCGGCCTGCTGCTCGAACCCGCGCCCGCGACCATCGGCGAACTCGGCGCCGCCCTGCGGGGGATCTGGTGCGCCACCATCGGCGCAGAGATCGACGCGCTCGACGACCAGCAGCGGGCTTTCCTCGAACGCGAACTCGCCGGTCCGAACCGGCCCGACCCCGCCGCCGCGCCCGATCCGACGGTGCTCGCGGCGCTGGCGCGGGCCGAGCGCTTCGAGACCTTCATCGGCACCCGACTGTTCGGCCGTACGCGATTCTCGCTTCAGGGCCTGGAATCGCTGGTGCCCGGGCTCGAACGCCTCGCCGCCGCGGCCGCGGCCCAGGGCGCGAGCCGACTCGAACTGGGGATGGCCCACCGCGGGCGGCTCAACGTCCTCGCCCACCTGCTCGCCACCCCCTACGCCAGCCTGATCGACACCCTGCGCCGGGTGCGCGATCCCGACCATCCGGATCCCGCCGGCGACGTCCCCTACCATCGCGAGGCCGAGGCCACGCGCGACTTCGCCGGGCAAGCGCTCACCCTGCGCGTCAGCGCCAACCCGAGCCATCTCGAGACCGTCGGCCCTGTGCTCCTCGGCCGGGCCCGGGCGGTCCAGACCCGCGGCGCGGGGACGGCGGGGGTGGTGCCGGTGGTCCTGCACGGCGACGCCGCCATCGCCGGCCAGGGCATCGTGCTCGAGGCGGCGCAGCTCGGCGGCCTCACCGGCTACGGCGTCGGCGGCTGCATCCACATCGTGCTCGACAACGGCATCGGCTTCACCACCGCCGGACCGGAGGGCCGTTCGTCGCGCTACTGCACCGCGGTCGCCGGGCTGATCGGCGCGCCGGTACTCCATGTCAACGCCGAGGACGTCGACGCGGTCGTTTTCTGCTGCGAGCTCGCGCTGCGCTACCGCCAGCGCTTCGCCGCCGACATCTTCATCGACCTCGTCGGCTACCGCCGCTACGGCCACAACGAAGGCGACGACCCGCGCTACACCCAACCGCTGGTCCAACGCCGCATCGCCGGCCGGCCGACGGTGGTCGAGGCCTACGCGGCGCGTTTCCCCGACGGCGAACAACGCCGCCGCACGCTCGATCAGGCCGTGCTCGCGGAGCTCCACGCCGCCTGGGAGAGCTCGCGCGCGGAGCCGCCGGCCGCCGCCGTTCCGCCGGACGACGCACCGCCGGCCCCTGCGATCACCGCCTCCCAGCTGGACGCCTGGTGCACCGCGCTGACCACGATTCCGGAGGACTTCCACGCCCACCCCGGCGTGGAACGGCTGTGCCAGCGCCGCCGCGAGGCCCGGGCCAGCGGCGAACCGCTCGACTGGCCCTGGGCCGAGACCCTCGCCTTCGCCAGCCTGCTCGCCGACGGCCGCGACGTGCGCCTGAGCGGAGAGGATTGCCGCCGCGGCACCTTCTCGCAACGCCACGCGGAGTGGATCGATCAGCGCAGCGGCGCGAGCCACTGGCCGCTGCGGCAACTGGCAGCAGACGGCGCCCGGCTCGAGGTGGTCAACAGTCCCCTGTCCGAGGCCGGCGTGCTGGCCTTCGAATACGGCTACGCGCTCGACGCCGCGCCCGGCCTGATCGCCTGGGAGGCGCAGTACGGTGATTTCGCCAACGGCGCCCAGGTGATCATCGATGAGTATATCGCCGCGGGCGCAGCCAAGTGGGGCCACGCCTGCCCGCTGGCGCTGCTCTTGCCGCACGGCCTCGAAGGCGCCGGACCGGACCACTCCAGCGCGCGCATCGAGCGCTACCTCCAGCTCGCCGCCGCCGACGGGATGACGGTGGTCCAGCCGAGCACCGCTGCACAGTATTTCCACCTCCTGCGGGCGCAGGCCTACCGCGGGCGTCGGCCGTTGGTGATCTTCACGCCCAAGGGCAAGCTGCACGACCCCTGGTACGCCAGCAAGCCAGAGGAGTTCCTCGGCGACCGTTTCGCCCCGGTGCTGAGCGACCCGGGCGCGCACCCGGCACGCGCGCGCCGGGTGCTGATCGCCAGCGGCAAATTCACCGCCGAGCTCGCCGGCGAGCGCGAGCGCGTCGGCGCCACCGATACAGTCGCCATCATCCGCCTCGAACGCCTGGCGCCCTTCCCCGCGCGCGCGCTCGCCGCGGCCGTGGCACGCCACGCCGCCGCGCAGGAGGTCGTCTTCTGTCAGGAGGAGCCGATCAACCAGGGCCCGTGGCCGGCGCTCGCCGAACCGCTGCGCGCAGCGCTCGCGCGCCCGGTGAGCAGCGTCGCCCGCCCCGCCTCGGCAGTCCCGGCACCGGGGACCGCCGGGGCCTATCGCCGCGAACAGGATGCGCTGCTCGCCGCCGCGCTCGACAGCCGCGCCGACAGGAGTCGATCATGGACGTGAGAGTGCCCGCGCTCGCCGACGGCGACAACGCGCACAACCAGATCACCAGTTGGTACGTCACCGACGGCCAGGAGGTGATCGAGGGCGACCCGCTCTATGAACTCGCCACCGACAAGGTCACCACCGAGGTTCCCGCGCCGGTCTCGGGCGTGGTACGCATCCTCGCCGGAACCGAAACCGACGTCGCCGCCGGCACGGTGATCGCGCATATCGAAGCGCGCGCGGCCACCGCAGCGCCAACATCCGACGCGGGGCCAGCCAACGCTGTGACCGCACCTCCGGCACCCGCGCACCCACCGCCTGCGGCCACGGCGCTCGCCACCAGCGATACCAACACCAGCGGCACGGTGCATCGCCGCCCACTCAGCCCGCTGCGCCGGGCGGTAGCCCGGCGGCTGGTCGCGGCCCAGCACGACTGCGCAATCCTGACCACCATCAACGAGGTCGACATGAGCGCCTGTCGCGCGCTGCGCGAACAGTGGGACAACGCGCGCGGACCGCTTCCCGGCTACACCGCCCTGTTCGCCGCAGCGGTCGTCCGCGCACTCGCCGCGCACCCGATCCTCAACAGCCGCATCGAAGGCAGCGAGATCCTCACCCCCGAATACGTCCACATCGGCATCGCCGTCGGCTCACCGCGTGGCCTGGTGGTGCCGGTGATCCGCAACGCCGAGGCCCTCGATCTCGTCGGCCTGCAGCAAGCGATCCAGGCCTTCGCCGGGCGCGCGCGCGAAGGCCGCCTGCTGCCGCGCGAACTCGAAGGCGGCACCTTCTCGCTGACCAACGGCGGCGTCTACGGGTCGCTGCTCTCCACCCCGCTGCTCACCCCACCGCAGTGCGGCAACCTCGGCATGCACGCGATCAAAGACCGGCCGGTGGTCGTCGACGGCGCGGTGGTCGCGCGGCCAATGATGTACGTCGCGCTGAGCTACGACCATCGCCTCGTCGACGGCCAGGACGCAGTCGGCTTCCTGGTCCAGGTCAAGCAGCTGATCGAAGACGCCCCGGCCCTGCTGGGCTGAACCGCACGCGAAGCGACAAGGAGCACCGTCCATGCGCTACCTCCACTGCGTGCGCTCGATCGACCCCCGCCAGGGCGGCGTGGCCAGCGCGGTGCGCGCCTTCGCCGCCACCGCCGCGCGCCTCGGCGCCCGGCCCGAGATCGCCAGCCTCGACCCGCCCGATGCCGATTATTTCGACCTGCCCGGCGTACGCGTCCACGGCCTGGGGCCGGTCGCCAGCATCTACGGCTACCGCCTGCGCTACGGCCGCTGGTTGCGCGACCGCATGGGCGACTACGGTGCCTGCATCGTCGACGGGTTGTGGACCTACCACGCGCTCGGTTTCCGCAGGGCCTGGACGCACAACCGTCGGCCCTACCTCGTATTTCCGCACGGCATGCTCGACCCCTGGTTCCGCCGCACCTACCCGCTCAAACACCTCAAAAAGAGCCTCTACTGGCCGTACAGCGAATACCGCCTGCTGCGCGACGCCCACGCCGTCTGCTTCACAGCCGAAGAAGAACGCCGCCGCGCGCTCGGTTGTTTCCGCCCCTACCGTTTGCGCTCGCGTATCGTCTCGCTCGGCATCCCCGACCCACCGAGCCCGACCGACAAGCAGGCCCGCGCCTTCGCCGCGGCCTGCCCCGCGGCGACCGGCAAACGGGTACTACTGTTTCTCGCCCGAATCGACCCCAAGAAGGGTTGCGACCTGCTGCTGCGCGCCTTCGCCGGGCAAGCCCGGGGCCGCGACGAGCTGCACCTGGTCATGGCCGGCCCCGACCTCGCTCACCGTCAGGGCGACTACATGACCCTCGCGCGCGAACTCGGCATCGCCGACCAGATCAGCTGGCCGGGCATGCTCGCGGGCGACGCCAAGTGGGGCGCCCTACACGCCGCCGAAGCGATGTGCCTCACCTCGCACCAGGAGAATTTCGGCGTCGGTCTGGCCGAGGCCTTGGCCTGCGGAACCCCGGTGCTGCTCTCCGACCAGATCGCCATCTGGCGCGAACCCATCGCCGCCGGAGCCGGGTTCGCCGCCCCGGACACCCAAGCCGGTGCCGAGGGCGTCCTCGCCCGATGGCTCGCCCTCGAAGCCCAAGAACGCGCAGCCATGGCCGCCGCCGCACGCGAGCTGTTCGCCGAACGCTACCGCATCGAGACGGCCACGAGCAACCTCCTCACCCTCCTGACCCAAGCCGCCGATCGCGGCGGTGGCTGAACCCAACACCGAGGTGAACAAAAGACCGGGGTGAACAAAACAGGCTCCTCGACGTTTCGTGTGGGCAACGCGAGCAGCGAGCAGCGAGCAGAGCCCAGCCAGGCTTGGCTGGGCGACCGGCCGACCGAGGGGTGGTTTTCTGCGAAAATGGGCCGCAGGGCGGAACCGGCATCGCGCAGCGAT
>JBEPXK010000256.1:0-5942 GCA_041641915.1 Planctomycetota bacterium | reverse complement strand
CAACGACGGTCACCCGGTGGCGCTCGGCGTCAATCCGGTAGATCACACGGTAGGTACCGCGGCGGGCGCAGTATCGATCGTCGAGTGGTGGGCGAAGGCGCTTGCCCACCCGGTGCGGGTTGTCCAGCGGTGGGCCGACGATGAACTCGTACGCGGCGAAGGCGACGGCGTCGGGAAGCTTGTCGGTGAGCTGGCGGTGTGCCGTGGGAGCGATGGTGAGTTCGAAGCGTTCGGCGCTCACGCCGACTTCCGCCGGCGGCGCATCGCATCGGCGAGGTCCTGCTCGGTTTCGCCCTCGCCTCTGGCCAACTCGGCATCGGAGGCGGCCAACTGTGTGACTGCATCGCTGTCGGAGAGGATCGCGATGGTTTCCTCAAGGGCCTCGAGGTCGTCAACGGACAGCAGCACGGCCGAGGGACGGCCGTGGACGGTAACGGTCACGCGGTCGTGGTGGGAGCTCACCCTGCTCACTAGCTGCGAGAGGTGCGCCTTCGCCTCGGCCAGCGCCAACGTCTCAGGCATAGTCACAAGTATGACCAAAGCAGCGGTCGATGTCCACTACCGAAGGACCCAACGGCGGCAGGTGAGCGCGTTCCGAGGAACCTCTTGCACTGGTACTGATGCACTGTCGATAACAGTCGATGAAGACAACGAATCCGCACCGAAACCACTGCGGGTTGAGCAAGCCGTGTGCCGGCGAGCTCAAGCGACTAGTCAGTGTGACGCTCGAGGAATGAGAGCACGGCCTGGTTGAAAGCATCGGGATTGTCTTCGAACATAAGATGAGAGGCGTTTCGAATGTCGACCCGTTCAGCGCCTGGCAGCAGTTTCTCAAGCTTGTCAACAATCCGATGAAGCGCCGGTGCGCTACTTGCTCCAGTTATCAGCAAACTCGGCGCTTTGATGCCACGCGCATCATCTTCCCCGAACGGGGGCATACCGGCCCGTAAGACAGCTTTGAAGGCGCCAACATTGTCTCGGGCTTGTTGCATCCTCTCCTCGGACCAGCCGGCAATTGTCTCGGATCCGATAGCCGCCGTAATGAAGGTCCTGAATCCACGCTCGTCCTCACCACGTTTGAAAGCCCGCACAGTCGGCCCGATCCCTCTCGCACCGAACGCCGCCACGTCGATGGCAGTGCCAGGCGCCCGTAGGAATAGCCTCAGAAGCTGAAGCGGATTCGGCGGCACATCCAACCCCAACAGAGGCAATGCCGGTGGCTCGGCGAGCACAAGACTTCGAACCAGGTCAGGTTGATCGCGCGCCAGCAACATGGAGACGAAGGCACCGGACGATTGACCAACCAGGTGAGCAGGCGCCAGGTCAAGCCTCGTCAACAGGGCGGCCAAGTCCTCCACAAGCACGCCATGCCCGATCTCCACACCCGCCGGCACGGGCTCGTTTGGGAAGTAGTGACGACAGCTGTACGTCACCGTGCGGTACTCGCTGGCGAACACGGCCGTTTGAGACGACCACACTCTCATGTCGGACAGGGACCCATGGACGAAGACCACTGGTTGGCCTGTCCCCTGATCTGTGTATTCGAGGCTGGTTGCGTCGACATCAATCGTGGGCATCCAAACCACCTCGTCCACAACGTACAGCAGAAGTTGATCAAAAGCCGCGCACTCACAGACTCGCGCGCGGTTCGGGTCATTATGCCGGTGATCTGTG
The DNA here is from genome assembly GCA_041641915.1 of Planctomycetota bacterium. Lineage (GTDB taxonomy): Bacteria > Planctomycetota > UBA11346 > UBA11346 > UBA11346 > SLQH01. Next base: position 4,268 of record JBEPXK010000256.1, on the reverse strand, counting down.
TCAAGTGGATCATGATGCTTCCTGGTGGTCGACGCGGTCGATGAGTCGGTTGAACAGCTCGGCTCGGTGGGTTTGGCCGCGGGCGTCGGCGTGGTCGTGTTGGGCTTGCAGGGTGGGCCGGAACTCGATGCTGGTCTGGAAGAACGTGCAGTTCTCGCAGATCGATTCGAATGCGCAGTCCAGCTCTGCTGGTCGGGTGCAGTAGCCGTTGCCGAGCAGGCGGTGGTGTTCGCGGCGTAGCCGGGCCATCTTCGGCCCGATCGCATCGGCCGGGAGCGCTCGGGGTTGTCCGTAGAGGGCTTCGACTTTGTCGGTGACGGCGAAGTATTCGTCGGCGACGGTCCGGTTGGCGATCTTGGCGTAGCGCAGGGTCATGTCCAGGCGGCGGTGCCCGAGCATGGCGGCGATCGCCTCCAGGCTCATGCCGCGGTTGATGGCTTGGGTGGCCAGGGTGTGCCGCAGCTGGTGCGGGTGGATGTGCCCCAGCCCGGCCGCCGCGCCGGCCTTGTTGATCATTCGGGTGACGGTGTGCCGGTCCAGCGGGCGGCCGTTCTCCCGGGGCAGCAGCAACGGATGGCCGGCCGGCACGTGGCGGGCGCGGTAGTCGTCGATCAGGGTGACCAGGTTCGGGTGTAGTGGCAGGTAGCGGTCGTCGTGCAGTTTGCCGACCGGCACGTGCAGCCATGGTCCGGCGCCGATCAGCACGACCGCGTCGGCGCGCAGCCCGGTGTACTCGCCCACGCGCAGCCCGGTGCGCAGCAGCACCTCCACGGTGACCCGGACCAGCAGCCGGGTGTCGTTCTGCGCGGCCCGCAGCAGCCTGGCGGCGGCCGCGTCGTCGAGCGCCTTGGGCAGCGGATGGTCCTGGCGGGGCAGGTCGCCGCCGAACATCGGCACCCGGGCCGGGGCCTCGTCCCAGCCCCACTCGTCGATCCGGACGAAGAACACCCGCAGCGTGCCCAGCCGGTGCGCCAGGGTGGCGGGTGTGACTCGGGGCTTGTTCTGCCCGGGTCGGGCGGCCAGCCACGGCTTGTAGTCCTCGACGTGCCGGCGGACCACGTCCGCGACCGACCGCACCTGCGGGGCGGTCTGGACCAGGAACGCAGCAAACGACCGCAACGCCAGGTCGGCGCCGCCGACGCTGCCCGGCCGCAGGATGCAGCCGATCTGCTCCAGGTAGCGGCGCATCGTGGCCACTACTTGTGGTTTCGCGACCTCCAGCTGTTCCCAGGTGGGCAGCAACGCTGAGCCGCTCACCGCGCACCCTCTTGTGGAAACGGGGAGCCGGCGAGCAGTTGTGCGTCGATCACCTCGGCGGCTCGCCGGTATTGGGAGGCCAGCCAGTCGTCGGCCAGGTGCAAGTAGATGCGGGTGGACTCGATCGAGGCGTGCCCGGCCTGGGCCTGCACCGCCTCTAACGCCATCCCGGCCTCTCGCAGCCGGGTCAGGCAGGTGTGCCGCAGCTCATGACAGGTCGCGTGCGCGAGGCCGGCGCGGCGACGCGCACCGGCCAGTACCTCGTCGAGGCCCTTGGCGGTCAACGGTTTGCCGCGGTTGGGTCCCTTCAGCACCACGAACACCCGGTCGGTGTTCAGCCCGGGTGGTCGTTCGGACTCGAAATAGGCGGCGACGTGGTCGAAGAACCGGCCCGAGACCGGCACCAGCCGCTGATGCCCACCCTTGCCCTCGGCGATGAACACCCGCCGCTCCGCCACCCGCAGATCCTCGAACCGCAGCCCGAGGACTTCGCTGCGGCGTAGGGCGCCGAGCACCATCGCCGCCACCATCGCCCGATCCCGATGCGTGCGCAGCGCCGCGGTCAGCGCGTCGACCTCGTCCGGGGCGAGGATCCGCGGCAACGAGCGGACCCTACCAACCAGCGGCACCCCCTGATGCGGTCGAGTTCGCTCCCGTCGGGTCGGCAGCCCGCGCGGCACCGGGTTGGCCTGCACATCACCGCGGGCATGCAGGAACGCGTACAGCCCAGACACCGTCGACAGCCGTCGCCGCACCGTCGCCAACGACACCGCCAACTCGCCGTCGTCAACCGACTGCAGCAGGCCGTCGATCGACGGCCGACCGCTGCGTTGCGCGGTCACGAACGCGAGCACATCCGCAGGTTGCACCTGCTCCGGTGGCTTGCCGACCACGGTGAAGAACACCTTCAGGTCGTAGACGGCCGCGAGCACCGTGTTCGGCCGACACCTGCCAGCCACGAACCTCAGGTAGTCGTCCAACACCGGCACACCCAGCCGCAGCTGCGGCTCTCCGGTACGACGCTGCGAACGGATCACGCACAAGTCGAGCAGCGATGGCATAGCGCCCTTCTCTCCTCACAGATCACCCGGTACTCCCGAGGCGAAATGTCCATGAAGATCACAGGCATATCAAGCATGTCCGTGCGTGTGGGTCGCGGCTCAGACTAGGTGGTGTTCGAACGCGAACGCCGCTGCCGCAGTCCGGGACCCGACGTCGAGCTTGGCGAAGATGTTCGACAGGTGCCGGGCGACCGTCTTCTCCGCCAGCACCAGCGCCGCCGCGATCTCGGGGTTGCTCTTGCCCGCGGCGACCAGCCGCAGCACCTCGATCTCACGCGGACTCAGGCCGCCGGGCGCCCGGGCATCCCCCAGGAGGACGGCGACATCGTGCTCGGCCGGTGCGGCACCGAGGCCCGCGAACGCCCTTCGTGCCTCCGCCAGATCGGCTACCGCCGACTCCGCGTCGCCGAGGAGTCGGAGCGCACGTCCGATCAGCACGCGACACCGGGCCACCTCGTACGGCGCGGACAACCGGGCCCAGGCGTCGGCAGCGCTCCGGGCGGCCGCGAGCGCGTCCTCGGCCTCGGCGCGCGCGACGGCGACCGATGCTCTGGCGTACTCGCCGGCCGCTTGGAGCGCGGTGCAGCCGAAGGCCGATCCGAACCCGCAGAGCTGGTCCGCCAAGGCTGCGGCGTCCTCGATCTCCCCCACTTCTACCAGCACGTCGACAGCAGCCGGCAGCATCTGCGACCGGTGCACGGGCTCCTGCACCTCGGCCACCACGCGGTTGATCGCAGCCGACGCCGCATCCGGTCGGCCGCGAGCCAGCCACAGCAGCGCCCGGCCGGGCTGGGCCGGGTGGCCGTATGCGGCTGCCTCCGTGTAGGCGGCCTGGGCAGCGTCGTACTCCCCCCTGATGCGTAGCGCCTCGCCACGCTCGTAGTGGGCCTGTCCGACTGCGGGACTTCCCCCTGCCGCGGCGTACCGCCCCACCGCATGTTCGAGCTCGCTGATCGCTTCCAGGTAGGCGCCGTGCAGTCGCATCAATTGGCCACGGTGGACCGCACACTGACCGGTGAACGCGACCAGGCCCGGCTGGCTGTCGCACCAGCTGGTCAGCGCATGGGTCCACTCGCCCATCCGGCCGAAGTCGGAGATCTGCTGGCAGGCTTCGACACACGAGCAGTAGATCACCCCGGAGAGGACGGGTGAGACCTCACCGGCCAGGACCCACACCATCGCCTCGTCGAGGAGACGCAGCCCGTCGGCGACCTTCCCTGCGAAGATGGTCAGCCGGCCCTCGCCGTGGAGGCCCATGGCGGTCAGATCGGGGTCGCCGAAGCGTCGGCCGTACTCGGTCACCCTCGGCGCGGCGGCGGCCGCCTCCGCGAACTCCCCCTTGGCGACGTGCCCGAACGTGGCCCGTTCGAGCAGATAGCCGCGCTCCACTACATCGTCCTCGACTCCCTCGAGCAGCCGCTCGCCCCGGGCCAGCCAGCCGTTGCCGATCGCGAGCTCCCCGCCCTGCCACAGGGTCAGCGCCAGCCAGTACGCCGCGCGGACCGCTCCCAGGGTGTCGCTTTCGTCGAGATGGGCCTGGTAGGCGCGCTGCAACGCCTGGACGCAGTCGTTGCGGTGGCCCAGGAGAAACGCGGTGATCGCCAGGGCAGCGAAGTCGTCCGCCTGCAGGTGGGTGTCGTCCAGGTCCGACAGTGCCCGGTACGCCGCCACCCACTCGCGGCGCTCGTAGGCTTCACGGGCCCGGTGCAGATCGTCGACCACGCTCATCGCGCACCACCTCGCTTCGAGCTTAGTAGTTCGTGCGCGAGGTCCGCGGGATGATCAGGCAGCGAGTGTCAACGGGTACCGGCACCGTGTCGCGCGGCGCCGATCGCAACGGCCAACGGCAGCAGTGCCACCAGCGCCGCCACCGGCTGCACGTAGAACTGAACGACCCCGACCGGGACGATCCGAGAGAGCCCGAAGACCACCAGGGCGCCGGCGACGATC
>JBEPXK010000255.1:0-5965 GCA_041641915.1 Planctomycetota bacterium | reverse complement strand
CCAGGGCGCGCAGGGCGGCGAGCAGCAGCGCGGCGGCGGCGGTGGCCGCGGCCGCGGTCGCGGCGGTCCGCAGCGCGAACCGCGCAGCAAGCTCTACGACGAAGAGGTCGTGCGCATCAACCGGTGCGACAAGGTGGTCAAGGGCGGCAAGCGGTCGCGTTTCTCCGCTTTCGTCGTGCTCGGCGACAGCAAGGGCAAGGTTGGCTTCGCCCAGGCCAGCGCCAAACAGGTGCCATTGGCGATCGACAAGGCCGTGCGTCAGGCCGAGAAGGAAGTCCGGCCGATCCCCCTGGTCAAGGGCACGATCCCGCATCCGGTTGAAGCAGAGTTCTGCTCGGCGAAGGTGCGGCTGATTCCCGCGAGCGAAGGTACCGGCGTGATCGCAGGCAAGAGCGTGCGCGCGGTGATGGACAAGCTCGGCGTGCACAACATCTTGACCAAGAACTACGGCTCGAACAACCCGATCAACGTGATCCAGGCGACCTTCAAGGCCCTGGCACAGTTGCGGACCAAGGAGCAATACGAGACCCTGCGAGGAGTGAAGCTGTGAGTCTGGACGACATCCTCAGCGTCAACACGGGACGCCGGCGTTCCAAGCGGGTTGGCCGCGGCGCCGGCTCCGGCTTGGGCAAGACCTGCGGTCGCGGCCAGAAGGGCGAGGGCTCCCGCTCCGGCGGCAAGAACATGGGTCCGCTGTTCGAAGGTGGCCAGTTTCCCTTGTGGATGCGCCTGCCGCGTCGCGGTTTCACCAACGCGCTGCACACCGTGCGCTATCAACCGGTCCAGCTCTCGCGGGTCCTCGAGCGCATCGAAGGCGAGCGTATCGACCTCGACGCGATCTGCGCCGCGGGGCTCGCCGACAGCGCGGACCGGGTCAAGCTGGTCGCTGGCTGCGAGGTCAACCGCAAGATCCAGGTCACCGCGCATCGGGCGACCCGATCGGTGATCGCGGCGGTCGAGGCCGCCGGAGGCAGCGTGGAACAGCTCGATGGCTGAACAGGATCTCAGCGGCAGTCCGGTGGCCGAGCTGGGGAAACGTTTTTTCATCACGTTTCTCCTGGCCATCGTTGTCTACCGTCTCGGCGCTGTGGTTCCGGTCCCGGGTGTCGATAGCAAAGCCCTGACCAGTTTTCTCGGCCAGGAGGGCGGGACCCTCGGTGCGGTGCTGGCCTGGGCCAACATGTTCAATGGTGGCGCGATCGAGAAGGCTTCCGTCTTCGGCCTGGGCGTCATGCCCTACATCTCGGCGAGCATCATCTTTCAGCTTTTGGCCTTCAGTGTCCCTGCGCTCAAGCAGTTGCAGAAGGAAGGCGAGGTCGGACGGCGCAAGATCAATCAGTATACCCGCTATGCCACGGTGCTCATCTGCCTGGTACAGGCGGGGCTCGCGGCTGGTGCCCTGCAGGCCATCCAGAGCGATGGGTCCCCCGTGGTGCGCGAGCCGGGTCTCGGCTTCCTCCTGCTGACCATACTCACGGTGACCACGGGTTCGATGGTACTGCTGTGGTTGGCCGAGCAGGTGACCAAGCACGGTGTGGGCAACGGGATCTCGGTGATCATCATGGTGGGCATTCTCTCGCGCTTCCCGCAGGGTTTCGCCGACGCCTTCAATACCGACAACCCGCTGCCGACCGTACTCGGGCTGGTCACGGTGTTCCTGGCGATCATCGCTGGCATGGTGATCATCACGCTCGCCCGCCGCCGGATCAACCTCGAGCAGCAGCGACGGGTTCAGGGCAATCGGGTTTATGGCGGTGCGCAGACGCAGGTGCCGCTGATGCTCAATCAGGCCGGCGTGATCCCGGTGATCTTTTCCTCGCCGGTGATGATCATCCTGACCATGGGTCTGGCCATGCTGCACCCGAGCGTGAAGGGCGTGCTCGACCATGGCACCCCGCTTTACCGCTACATCTACGCGGGAATGATCGTCTTCTTTACCTACTTCTATATCTCGATCACGGTCGACCTCAACGAGTGGGCGAACAACTTCAAGCAGTCGGGCTTCTTCATCAAGGGTGTGAAGCCCGGGGCGAAGACCGTTGACTACCTCCGCTTCCGCCTTATACGCATCACGTTCGTCGGCGCGTTGTCGCTGGCGGCGGTGGCCGTGATTCCCCAGATCATCGGCAACGCCATCGGGTTGAGCCAGGCCGCGGCCGGCAACATCCTCGGCGGCGTCGGCCTGTTGATCGTGGTCGGCGTGTCGCTGGACGTGATCCAAAAGGTCTCGTCGTATCTCCTGGCTCATCAGTACCAGGGTATCGTCAACCAGCAGGGCTCGGGCAAGGGGGGCGGCACGGGCCGCGCACCCAAGGGCCCGGGCGGACGCAAGCGTTTCTAGGGGAACCATGGCGAAAGAAGAAGCCATCCGTCTCGAGGCGAAGATCGTCGAGAAGCTGCCCAATGCCCGGTTCCGCTGTCAGGTGGAGAGCGGTGGGGCGAAGCACCAGGTCCTGGCGCACATTTCGGGCAAGATGCGCCAGCATTACATCCGTATCCATGTCGGCGACACGGTGACCATCGAGATGTCGCCTTACGACCTCACCCGTGGTCGCATCGTTTACCGGGAGGCTTGAACATGAAGGTCATGGCATCCGTGCGCCGCCGCTGTGAGAACTGCAAGGTGATCCGGCGACGTGGACGCATCCGCATCATCTGCACGAACCCCAAGCACAAGCAACGTCAGGGCTGAATCATGCCGCGTATCCTCGGTGTCGACATTCCGGATCGCAAGAAGGTCCCCTACTCGCTGACCGCCATCTACGGTATCGGGCTGACCCGGTCGAAGGCGATCTGCGAGCAGTGTGGGATCGATCTGAACAAGCGGGCCTACCAGCTGACCGAAGACGAGGTCGGCCGCCTGGCCGGTTACATCGACCAGAACTTCGTGGTCGAGGGCAACCTGCGTCGTGAGATCCAGAGCAACATCCAGCGGTTCAAGGAGATCGGGTGCTACCGCGGCTTCCGCCACGCCCGAAGCCTCCCGACCCGCGGTCAGCGGACCCGGACCAATGCCCGGACCCGCAAGGGACGGAAGAAGACCGTCGCCAACAAGAAGATCGCGAGCAAGTAGCCGCAGCCCCCAGTCGAATAGAGGAATGGTGACCTGACATGGCGACCTACAAGAAGAAGAAGACCAAGAAGACGGCCCGCAGTGGCGTGGTGCATATCAATGCCACGTTCAACAACACGCTGATCACCTTCACCGACGAGCGCGGTGACGTGGTCTGCTGGGAGAGCTCCGGTTCGGTGGGCTACAAGGGTAGCCGCAAGGCGACGCCCTTCGCCGCCCAGCTGGCGATGGAGCGGGCGAGCGAGAAGGCGGCCAAGGCCGGCCTCAAGGAAGCCGAGGTCCGCGTGCGCGGCCCCGGCGCCGGGCGCGAGAGCGCGGTGCGCGCGTTGGTCAGTTCGGGGATCACCGTCAAGGCGATCATCGACGTCACGCCGCTGCCGCACAACGGCTGCCGCCCGCGGAAGAAGCGGCGGGTCTGAGGGTCGTTCCCTTCCCGCCTCAACGCCCTACGTCCCATCAGGAGTCCCCGCAATGCGAATTCGCTGGCGTGGTTTCGAACTGCCCACCCGTGTCGAGAAGGAAGAGGAAAGCGTTACCCCGAACTACTCGAAGTTCATGGCCGAACCCTTCGAGCGCGGTTTCGCCACCACCATCGGCAACAGCCTGCGGCGTGTGCTGCTTTCCAGCGTGCAGGGGGCCGCGGTGCGGTCTCTCCGCATCGAGGGCGCCAACAACGAGTACTGTGCCCTCGACGGGGTGCTTGAGGACGTCACCCATCTGATCCTCAACATCAAGCGTCTGCGCATGCGGCTGCACTCCGATGAGGGTGTGGTCCTGCGCTTGGAGAAGAGCGAGGCCGGACCGGTCACCGCTGCGGACATCACCCCGCATCAGGATGTGGAGATCATCAATCCCGAACTGGTGATCTGCAACCTGACTACCGACACCCGCTTCGCGATGGAGTTGGATGTCGGCTCGGGCCGCGGCTTCGTGCCGGCCGAGCAGCAGGACATCGACGAGGCACCGGTGGGCACCATCGCCACCGACAGCATCTTCTCGCCGGTGGTCCGCGTATCCTTCGACGTCGAGGCCACCCGCCTGGGCAAGCGCAGCGACTTCGAGCGACTGGTGCTGCAGGTGTGGACCGACGGGTCGATCAGCCCGGAGCTGGCACTGGTCGAGGCGACCAACATCCTGCGCAAGCATCTCAACCCGTTCGTGAAGTATTTCGAGATCGGCCGCGAGCTCGAGGGTGGCGGCCAGGGCGAGATGGTCATCGAGGGCGATGTCGAACGCAGTGTGCTGCTGTCCAAGCCGATCTCCTATCTGCGGCTTTCGGTTCGCAGCGAGAACGCGCTGCGGGCGACCAACATCAAGACCATCGCCGACCTGGTCCAGATGGAAGAGAGCGAGGTCGCCAGCATCAGCAACCTCGGCAAGATCAGCACCAAGGAACTCAAGAAGAAGCTGGCCGATCGTGGTCTGAGCTTCGGTATGCGCCTGGCGCCGAGCGGCAGCGCCGTCTCCTAGCCACGGCGATCACCACCGCCGCCATCCCCCGGTATCCGGGTACCTGATACGGCCCGGATCCAGGCGGCTCGACCGGACAACGGAACAGAAGGGGAGAGAATGCGTCACAAGAAGAACGTCCGCAAACTGAGCCGGACCGCGTCGCATCGCGACGCCATGATCCGCAACCTCGTGTGCAGCCTGTTCGAGCACGGCCGGGTGACCACCACCGTGCCCAAGGCCAAGGAGGCGCGGCGCCTGGCCGAGCGCTGCATCACCATGGGTAAGAAGAGCGCCGCCGCGCTGGCCACGGTTGAGGGTGACCTGCCGCCGCTGCGCAGCGAGGTCAGCCGGCTGCAGGAGCAGCTGGGCGGCGCCGGCGACGACAAGGAACGCTTGCGTCTGCGGGCAGAGATCGCACGCACCGGCAAGAAGATCGCCGACCTGCGCGCGAAGGGCGAGCACTACCGGCGTCTGGCGCTGAGCCGTCTGCACCGCAAGGACGTGGTCAAGCACCTGATCGAAGAGATCGCACCGCGCTATACCGAGCGCGCTGGCGGCTACACCCGGATCCTCAAGGCCGGGTTCCGCAAGGGCGACAAGGCCCCGATCGCGCTGTTCGAACTGGTCTGAAACGGCCGCACGGCGGTGCATCCACTCCGGACCCCGGCCGCCATGGCCGGGGTTCTGGCGTCTGAGGGATCAGGTCCAGGCGTAGACGTCGTCGAGCGCGAGGCGCAGGCGGGTGTCGGCGACCTCACGTTGCTGCTTGGCGGTCTCGTGTTGCTGATGGGCCAGATGCAGTTCGTGTTCGGCCCGGCGGAGTTCGGCCTGGGCCTGTTCGAGCCGCTCGCTGGTCTGCTCGAGTGCGGCGTCGGTATCGGCCACCACCTGCAGGTGCTTCTCGATCGCCGTGGTGGCGTGTTTGCGCGCGCGCTCGATCTCGTTCTCGTCACGGATGTGTTCGGTGAGCAGCGCAGCGGGGACGGCCACCGCGAGGACCTGGCCGCTGGCGTCGCGCAGCCGGGCCATCACCCGTTCGTCGGGGCCGAGTTCGAGGTTCTCGACGGGAGCGATACGGTGGCGTGGCAGGCGGAGAACGATTCTGGCGAACAGGCTCGGATCCTCGCCGAAGATCCCCAGATCGCGTACCTTCTCGCTGTCCATGCGCTTGCTCCTCGCGGCCGACGGTGGCTCCAAGACGAATCGTGGGCGGTGGTCGCGGTCGCGCAACGCTTTGGCCCTGGCCGGGCGTTGCTGCGGTGTAACGACCCAGGCCCATCGGGCATGAGGCTTCTATCAGAGGGGGCGCTGCCCCCTCGCGCCTTCGGCGCATACCCCCACGGCCTCAGTCGGGGTTCGCGGCCTCCGGCCGCGTTTTCTGCGGGCCTACGGCCCATTTTCGCAGAAAACCACCCCTCGGTCGGCCGGTCGCCCAGCCAA
>JBEPXK010000254.1:0-6012 GCA_041641915.1 Planctomycetota bacterium | reverse complement strand
TCGGCACCTGCCTGATCGCTTACGCCACCGACCACCGCGGCCGGCTGCCGGCGGAGAGCAACAAGGGCGACCTCGATCCGGCGACGAGCCCGGCCTGGTTCTACCGCCTCCCGCCCTACGTCGAGCGTGAGGACGTCTCGGGCGATCACACCATCTTCCAGTGCCCGCGCTTCGACTGGCAGGGCCCGCAGGACTTCGACCACGCCACGCCCAAGAGCTACAAGATGAATGCCTATCTCGACAACACCACCAAACGGGTGAACCACCGCTTCGCTGGCGGCCGCGACGCCGGGGTGGTGCTGTTCATCGACGCCATCGCCGGCGAGACCGGCATGGGCCAATGGGGCCACTGCTACCACACCGCGGTCGACGACACCCGCCATGGCGGCAAGGTCAACGTGCTCTACCTCGACTGCCACACGGTTCGCACGGTCGAACGCGAACCCGGCAAGAACTGGATGACCACGCTCACCTGGCGTCCCTGAGCCGGGCTACCCTTCGCCCGCTTCGGTCCGTCCGCCCGCCTGCATACGCTGGCGATAGGCGGTGGCGATCAGCGCCTTGAACAGCGGATGCGGCTCGACCGGGCTCGACTTGAACTCGGGATGGGCCTGGGTCGCGACGAAGAAGGGATGGTCGCGCAGCTCGATGATCTCGACCAGCGAGCGCTCCGGCTCGGCTGGATCGGGAATGTAGAGCCCGGTGAACAGCATGCCCGCCTGTTCGAAGTCCTTGCGGTAATCGTTGTTGAACTCGAGCCGATGGCGGTGGCGTTCTTGCACCACTTCACGCCCGCCGTAGGCCTTGGAGGTCCGGCTGGTCTTGCGCGGCAGGGTGCAGGGGTATGCGCCGAGGCGCATGGTACCACCGAGGTCGGCGATGTCCTTCTGCTCCTCCATCAACACCACGATCGGATCGGGGGACTTCTCGTCCATCTCCCAGGAATGGGCCTCGGTCAGGCCGAGCACGTTGCGCGCGTATTCGACCGCGGCGGCTTGCATGCCCAGGCACAGACCGAGGAACGGCATGCCGGTCTCGCGCGCGAAGCGCGCGGCCATGACCTTGCTCTCGAAACCACGCTTGCCGAAGCCGCCGGGAACCACGATGCAATCCACGCCGGCCAGCCGCGCCCGCCAATCCTCATCGCGCTCGAGATCCTCGCCCTCGATACGCACGATCTCCGCCGTCAGGCGGTTGGCCCACGCGGCGTGATCGATCGCTTCGGTGACCGACTTGTAGCTGTCCTGGAGGCGGATGTACTTGCCGACCAGAGCGACGGTGATGGTGTCCTTCGGCTTGCGGATGTGTTGGAGCATCAGCTTCCAATCACGCATATCGCATTCACGCCCCGGCAGCCCGAGGCGCTTGGTCAGCAGCTCTTCGAGCTTCTGCTTCTGCATGGTCAGCGGGACCTCGTAGATGGTCCGCGCGTCGGGCAGCTCGATGACGTGCTCGCTCGGCACGTTGCAGAACAGGCTGAGCTTGTCGCGCAGCTCCTTCTCCAGTTTGTGCTCGCTGCGGCAGAACAGGAAGTCGGGGATCAACCCCAGCTCGCGTAACTTCTGCGCCGAGTGCTGCGCCGGCTTGGTCTTCATTTCGCCCGCAGCGCGGACGTAGGGGATGTAGGCGAGATGACACAGGACCACGTTCTCGCGCCCGGCTTCGATCTGGAACTGGCGCACGGCCTCGAGGAAGGGTTGGCCCTCGATGTCGCCGACGGTGCCGCCGAGTTCGGTGATCACCACGTCGACCTCGGGCTCGGCGAGGACCTTGATCGCACACTTGATCTCGTTGGTCACATGGGGAATGACCTGCACGGTACCGCCCTGATAGGCGCCGGCGCGCTCCTTCTGGATCACCGTCTGGTAGATCCGCCCCGAGGTATAGGTCGCGTGGTGGTTGCAGGGCTGGTTGAGGAAGCGTTCGTAGTGGCCGAGATCGAGGTCGGTCTCGGCGCCGTCGTCGGTGACGAAGACCTCACCGTGCTGATAGGGGTTCATCGTCCCCGGGTCCACGTTGAGGTAGGGATCGAGCTTCTGGATCCGCACGCTGAAACCCATGTTGCGCAACAGACGACCGATCGAGGCCGAGGCGATCCCCTTGCCCAGCGAGCTGACCACGCCGCCGGTGACGAAAATGTGCTTACAGGGACGCTTGCGCTTGCGCTTGCGGCCGGCGGCTTCGGGATCGGGATCGGCGGGGACGGCGGGGACGGTCATTGACCTTCACTCCCTTCGGAGGATGGGCGCTGGCGCCGGAGAAAAGCATCGTAATCGGCGCGTGTATCGATGCCGGGGGCGCTGTGCTCGACCACGCCGCAAGCGATCACCACCCCAGCGGCGATCGCCCGCAGCTGCTCCAGCCGCTCGCGCTCTTCGAGTTCGGATCGCGCCAGACGATCGTAGTCCAGCAAGACCTGACGACGGTAGGCGTAGATGCCGACGTGGCGCAGGCAGGTGGCGGCCGGGCCGCCGCGATCGCGGTCCCAGGGCGCCGGCGCGCGGGTGAAGGTGATCGCCCGCCCCCCGGCGCCGAGCACCACCTTGACGTTGTCGGGATTGAGCTGGTCCTCGATATCGCCGGGGGTGGCCAGAGTGGCCATGCCCGCGTCGGGATGATGCGCACACAGTTCGGCGACCAGCCGGATATGCGCGGGATCGATCTCCGGCTCGTCGGCCTGGACGTTGACCACCACCGCGGCGTCGATGCCTGCAGCCACCTCGGCGATGCGATCGGTGCCCGATTGGTGATCGGCGCGGGTGAGCTCGGCGCGGAAGCCATGGTCCGTGGCGACGGCGACCAGCTCGGGATCGTCGGCGCAGACGATCAGCGCGTCACTGCCGAAAGCCGCGGCCGCACGACGACAGGTATGGATGAGAAGAGGGGTACCGGTTTCGGCCAGCAGCAGCTTTTCGGGCAGCCGCGTGGAAGCTCGTCGTGCCGGAATGAGGACGGCGACGCCCGGTTGAATCAAGGATCCCTCCAGGCGGCGAACCTATCCCCGGCCCTGCGGAGTCAAGCGCGCTCGCCGCGCGCGACTCAAGCGAAGGCGAGATCGACCTCCGCCCGACCGATATCCACCGCCACCACCTGGACATCGCACAGATGGCCGATACCGAGCACCCGGCCGGTAGAGCGACCTACCAGGACCATGCGCTCCGGGTCGTACTGGTAGAAATCATCGCTGAGCGCGCGCATCGGGATCAGGCCATCGAAGCCGGTCTCGAGCAACTGGACGTAGAGGCCGTGACGCGCGACGCCGGTGACCACGCCGGCAAACACGTCGCCGATGCGTTCGTGCAGGTAGCGCGACGCCTTGATCTTGTGCAGGTCGCGTTCGGCGGCGACCGCGCGCTGCTCGAGGTAGCTGCACTGACGCGCGAGAGCGTCGAGATAGGCGTAGCGGTCCTCGCTGTGCTCGTACCCCACGACCCCGAGCTCGCGCTTGACCAGCCGGTGGACCTGAAGGTCGGGATAGCGCCGGATCGGGCTGGTGAAATGCAGATAATACGGAAATGCGAGCGCGTGGTGGCCGATGTTCTCGACGCTGTAGACCGCCTTCTGGAAACAGCGCAGGCAGAGGAAATTCAGCACCAGTCGGGCCGCTTCCGGCTCTTCGCCGAGGCGGCGCAGTGCCGCCTGCAGGCCGAAACGGCTGAACACGTCGACGTCGGTGATGCCGTAGGACGCGAGACTGGCAGCGAAGAATTCAAGCTTCTTCTCGTCGGGCTCGCCGTGGACGCGATAGATCGTACAGCGACCGCGGTCGTGCAGCCAGCGCGCGACACAGCGGTTGGCCAGGAGCATGAACTCCTCGATCAACTGGTGGGCCACGTCGCCGGCCTCGCGCGTAACCTCGATCGGCGCGCCCTCAGGATCGAGCGCGAAGCCGTGCTCGACCGAGTAGAGATTCAGCGCGCCCTCACGTTCGCGCTGCGTACGCAGACGTTGGGCCAGCGCGCTGCAATCGCGCACCGTCTGTACCAGCTGGGGATCGAAATCCTCGGTGGCCCGATCCTCGATCATCGCCAGCGCCTGCTCGTAATTCAGGCGGTGTTTGCTGCGGATCAGGCTCTCGGTCGGACGCACGTCGCGCACCCGCAACCGGCGATCGAGGTCGATGAACACGCTCAGGGCATAGCGATCCTCCTCGGGCCGCAGGCTGCACAGGCCGTTGGACAGGACCTCCGGCAGCATCGGGACCACCCGATTCTGGAGGTAGATGCTGGTGCCGCGCTCGAGCGCCTCGACGTCGAGCGGGTTGTCCTGGCGCACGAAATGGCTCACGTCCGCGATGTGCACGCCCAAGCGGTAGCCGCCATTGCCGAGCGGCTCGATCGAGATCGCGTCGTCGAAGTCCTTGGCCGTCTCCGGATCGATGGTGAAGATGAAGTCCTCGCGCAGGTCCGCACGGCCGGACGGATCGAAGGCCGGCGGCTGGGCCGCCGCCTCGGCCTCGACCTCTGGCGGAAAGGCGCCGGGCAGCGAATAGGTCAGGCAGACCTGGGTGAAATCGGCCACCTCCGGGCTCGACTCGTCAAGCGCGCGGTCGAGCCTGATGGCGAAGTCGTTGCCTTCGCGCACCACCTCGCCGATAACCCGATCGCCAACACGGAAGTTCTCGCGCAGCTCCTGGACTGGGTTGACCACCAGCAGCTGCCCCTCCTTGCGGTTGTCGGGGATGAATTGCGGCCGGTTGTGGACGAAGATCAGCGTACCGCAGGTCTCGCGCCCGGAGCGGCGCAGGACTTTGGTCAGCATCGCGTGATCGTGGCCGTCGTACATCGCCAGCGCCTGATCGCCTTCGCGCGCACCGAGCCGGTGACGCGGGTGGATCGGCAACACGCGGGTATTGCTGAAGCGCGCCACCAAGCCGTGCTCCTGATCCGGTTCGATCACCACCGGGAACTCACCGCCGGTGCCAGCGACAAGGAATCGACCCGGGCGGACCTCCATCACCTCGCCAGCGAGCTTGAGCTCGCGCAGCTCGCGCCCCAGCGCGTGAACCGCTTCCTTCTGGTTCAGCCCGATCGCCTCGGCCAGCTGACCAAGACCGACCGGCTCGTCGTGGCGCGCCAGTGCCCGCAACACCTGCTGCCGATCCGGCTCCCATTCGATGGTGAAACCGCGGCGGCGTAACTGCTCCTTCGCCCCGCCGCGCCGCCGCGGCGAGTCGCGCCGCTTGCCGTGTTTGTGACGCGGATTGCCTTTGCGTGCCATGCGCGCAGCATGGGCTGGGGCACTGGGTCCACAACTCACAAAGACCGGTGTGTCGGTCGCTATGCGGGCGGATGACCCGCTGCGGATTCCCGCGCGTGAACGCGCGCCCCCGCTGTGACGGCAGCGACGATGGGGGTCGACTTTGGACTGGTCCATAGCGCCGGGAACCGGAGCATCGCCCGCCATGTCCGCCGATCTGCCCAGTATCGATCAACTCGCCGGCGCGCTACGCGTCGCCCGCACCGGCAGTTTCACCCGGGCCGCCCGCGAGCTGCAGCTCTCGCAATCCGCCCTCAGCCGACAGGTCATGGGGCTCGAGAAGCGCTTGGGGCTGCGTCTGTTCGACCGCGTCGGGCGCAGCGTACGCCTGACCCCCGCCGGCGAGCAGCTGGTGGCCCGCGCAGGCCCGGCGCTCGAAGAGATCCAGCGACTGGTGGTCAACCTCGCCACCGCCACCGGTCCCCAGGGCAGCCGGGTGCGCCTCGGCACCAACGAATGCCTCGCGATCCATGCCCTGCCGCCGATCCTCCAGGGCTTCGCCAAACAGCACCGTGGCACCACGGTCGAAGTCACCTGCGACAGTGACGACCACCTCGCGGATCTGGTCGCCGGCGGGGCGATCGACTTCGCCCTGACCGATCTCGAGCACGTCCCCGCGGGCCTCGCCGCCCGCCCCCTGTGGACCGAAGAGCTGGTCCTGGTCCTGCCGATCGGCCACCGCGCCCGCAGCCGCAGCGTGAGCAGCTACCTTCGCGAGCCTTTCATCCTGCCGCATCCGACCACCGCCCTGCG
>JBEPXK010000253.1:0-6017 GCA_041641915.1 Planctomycetota bacterium | reverse complement strand
TCCGCCCACCCGGGGATCGGCGCAGGCCGATCCCCGGGAATCCCGACAAAGCCAGAGGGGTAGGCCCTGGCAAAGCCAGGGCCGTAGGGGCGAAGCCCCTGAGCAAAAGCCAGAACTCAACGCCCGACGCTCGGCGGCAGACCGAAGGCACGCCGATAATGGCGCGAGAACACGCTGCGATCGCGGAAACCGCAGGCGCGGGCGATGGTGGTCAGATCGGCGTCCGGGCGATGCGCGAGCTGGCGACGGGCCAACAGCAGCCGCTCGCGACGCAACCAGCGCATCGGGGTGGTCCCCAGATGCGTACGGAAAGCGCGGTTGAGCGTGGAAGCGGGACAGCCGGCCAGCGCGATGATATCGCGCAGACGCAGATCGGGGTCGAACAGCCGCTGGCTGAGAACCTGCAGCAGGTCGTGCAGCCAGGCCGGCAGTACCGGCGTGGTGCGGTAGATCCCGGCGGCGAATCCCGCCGCGAGGTGACTGAACAGGAGCTGCATCGCCGGCACCTGGGACCAGCTGCGATGGGCCGCGCTCTGCCATCGCCACCGCCCACCCTCGCCACGGCGGTCGCCGAGGCACGCGGCGATGGCGTCGAAGGCGCCGCGGCAGACGGTGGGGTGCATAAGCGGTACCGCCTGCGGGCAATCCAGCTGGCGCAGGGGGTCTCGCTCACCGGTCGGCAGCAACAGTTCAAAATCGAGGCAGGCCATCTCGCCGGGGGCCTGAAGCGGGCGTTGGCGGTGGGCGGTACCCGGCGGCACCAGGAAGCTCTCCCCCGCACAGACCGCCAGCTCACGATGCGCGGCGAGCACCTCCAGCTGGCCACCGACCACCAGCACCAGCTGCCAGTGGGGACGCTGCGGCCGGAACAGGCTGCGACGCGGTAGCCGCGAAATGCTCACCATTGTCACCAGCGCGACCACCTGACGCAGGCGCACGGCGTAATCGTCGGGCAGATCGGCCAGTCCGGCTGGCACGGTGGCTCGAAACGACACGGCCATGCGTAGAATCATCACGCGCCGACCGGGGGCGCAAGGGTATCTGCAGTAGACGCGTCCGGCTTCGCCGCCACCTGCGCCTCGAGGAGAGCCCATGATCCGCATCGTCCCGACCGCACTCGTTCTGAGCTGCGTGTGTGCCATATCCGCCGCCGAGGACCCCGGCTACCCCTGCTGGCGCGGCGTTGACGGATCCGGTGCCGCGCCCGACCACGACGTGCAGCTGATCGATGACTTCGCGCAGGCCAGACGGGTCTGGGAGAGCGAGGAACGCAAGCTGCCCTCCTCCTACCATCTGATCGAAGGCGGAGCGGCGGGGCCGGTCCTCGCCGATGGCCGGCTCTACCTCAACTACTGCGTCCCCAGCCCGACCTGCATCGACGATAAGTACTGGAAGGACAAGTACCTCGACCTCGACGATAGACGTCAGGGCAAGCTGCGCGACAAGCACTTCGGCTCGGGGGCCGATCCCTTCTGCCAGATCTGGTTCGCAGGCATCGACGACATGCGCACCCGCTGCGCCATCACCGCCCACGACATGCTGCTCTGCGTCGATGCGCGTACCGGCCGGACCGTGTGGAAGCGCGGCTTCGAAGACAAGGGCGTGAACCGCAGCCACGGCCGGCATATGGGCGTGCCGGCCAAGGAGGGACCGCACGCGGTGCCCTGTGTCGCCGACGGCCTGGTCTTCGCCGTCGGCAGCACCGGGCGGGTCTACGCCTGCGACGCCGCCACCGGCGAATTGCGCTGGGAGTACGCTGAGCTCAAGGCACACCACAAGTGCCGCTGGGACAAACTCGAGCGGATGCAGGCCAACGGCCACAGCCCGGACGCTGACCAGCAAGCGTTTCTCGCGGACATGCATCAACGCTACCCCAAGGGCATCCGCGGCCAGACCCCACAGCCGAACAACGGCCCGGCCTACGCCGATGGCGTGGTGCTGGTCAACTTCTGGGGTCTGCATGCCTTCGATGCCCGCACCGGCCGGCTCGGTTGGTCGGCCCCTGGAGCCAACGAGAACTGCGGGCCACTGATCTGGCGCCACGGCGAGGACGCCTACGTCATCATCGGCCAGCGCTGCTATGACGTGCAGAGCGGTGAGTTGTGCTGGGAGACGCCGGATACCCACGGCCGCGGCACCCCGGCGATCGCCAACGACCACCTCGTGCATACCGGCGATGGCAAGGAGCACGGTCTGACGGCTTACCGCATCGCGCCGCAGGGCTTCGAGCTGGCCTGGCAGCTCGGACCCGAGCTTGCCAGCGAAAGCCACTGCACGCCGGTGATCTACCACGAACGCGTCTACACCAAGATCGCCAGCTCCACGCGCGGCCGCTCACACATCGTCTGCTTGGACCTGGCCACCGGCAAAGAACTGGGGCGTACCAGCAATTTCCGCAACGACGGTTGCGGCTCGATGCTCGCCGCCGACGGCCGGCTCTACTACGACGGCGGTGTGCTGCTCGACGCCGACCCGGCGAAGCTGCGCGTGCTCGGCGAACCGCCGGCCGGCTTCGCTGGCGACACCGGTGTCTGCGACGCGGCCTCGGCCACGCCGGTGCTCTACGGCGGACTGCTGTTCATGCGCGGCCAGTACGCGCTGTACTGCTTCGACCTGCGCCGCTGAGGCGCGCACCGGCTCAGCACCGCGCCCAGGCCGGCAGCCACTGCGCGTTGGCCGCGCGCATCTCGCGCCACATGCGGTGGACCT
The DNA here is from genome assembly GCA_041641915.1 of Planctomycetota bacterium. Lineage (GTDB taxonomy): Bacteria > Planctomycetota > UBA11346 > UBA11346 > UBA11346 > SLQH01. The sequence goes on along the minus strand of JBEPXK010000253.1, from coordinate 3,308 downwards.
GATCCGGACGCAGGCGGACCACCAACGGGTCGCACAGCAGCGCGGCCTCGATCGCGGCGTTGTCCTCGGCCAGCAGTCCGGCGAGCACGGCCTGCTGCACGTCGACCACCCGGCGGATCAGGCTCTGCACCGGCACCGGCGGCGGCGCCGGCACCACCGGCAACAGCTCGTCGGCCCGCACCACCGCATTGCCCTCGACCACCGCGCCCGGGGGCAGCCAGGGCATCAGCCCGGTGTTGGGCACGTTGACGTTGGTGAAGAAATCCCCGCCACCGGCCAGGGCGGCCATCGTCTCGACCCCCTCCTCGCAGCTATGGGTGAGCGGAGCGGCGTGGTCGACATCGGATTGTTGCAGTTTCTCGGCGTGCATCTCCAGCCGCCGGGCCCAGGTCTTGCGCCGAACCCCCAGCCGCTGTAACGAGGCGTCCGAATCGCAGTACCAGGGCACAAACTCGACCAGGTGCGCGTCACCAGCGGCGCCGGGCACGCCGAAGCGGCGGAAGAAGTCCAGGCCGATGAAACGGTTGGGGCCCTCGGTCTTGGCCAGATCCAGCTCACCCTCGTCGCTGTGGTCGAGCGCGTCGAAGTAGCCGCGGCGGTCGATCTCTGCCGCCAGCAGCGGCATCAGATCGTGTCCCTGCCAGCGTGCCGCGGTGGCCCAGGTGAAATGGTTGACCCCGATCACATCGAGACGCACCGCGTTGCGGGCCGGCTTGGGCACGTCGAACCAACGCGGGATGCGACGCTGGAACCAGGTCTGCAACCCGAAGACCTCGTGGCAGCAGCCGATGGCTTTGATCGCGGGGAACACGGCGTACAGCAAGGCCGTGCACAACGTCATCGGATTGCTGTAATTGAATACCCAGGCCTGGGGACAACAGCGGCGGATGGCCTGGGCGAATCCGACAAAGGGCGCGCACGAACGGATCGCACGCAGGATGCCGCCAGGTCCGGTGGTATCGCCGACCGCCTGGAGAATGCCGTAACGCTCGGGTATGACCAGATCGGCGTGACGGGCCTCGATCGGCCCCGGTTCGATCGAGATCACCACGATATCAGCGCCCTCCAGCGCCGCGTCGAGGTCGCTTGCCACCTCCAACCCGAACCGCGCCCGGGCATCCGGGTGCGCGAACACCCGCTCGCCGCGCGGCACATTTGCCGCCGCCGCCGCCTGATCGATGTCGTAGAGCACGATCTGCCCGTGCAACGCCCCGTTCAGGGCCAGGTCACGGAACAGGTCCTGGGCCCACCCCCGACTGCCGCCGCCGATGTAGGCGATCCGTACTCGCTTCGTTGCACCCATGGTCGCCCCCCCCTCACGGCCACCGCCGCGCTTTGGGGCAGCCTAGCGAAGATCCCGCTGGAGCGGACTTGAATGTTGTGCATGATCGTGCACTGCTGATGTAACTGATCATGCCAACACCTCCGCACCGCATCCGCCGCTACGAGACCATCCACGAGCGTAAACTCGAATGGCAGTGCCGGACGCCGCCGGGCGAGGTTCCGCTCCACCCCACCGCGATCGGCTACAGCCGGTGGGGCCCGGGAGCGCTGCAGACCAGGCAGGCGCATTCATGTTTGAGCCTCGAAATCCCCCTCGCCGGCGGGCTGGTCCACTACCAGGACGGCAGCCACCTGCAGCTGCGCCCCGGCGATATCCTGCTCAAGCATCAGGGCAGCCGATACCGCCTGCGTCCGGCGCCGGGGAATGGCTGTCACAAGCTCCACGTCGCCATCGCCGGTCCGGCGCTGCCCCTGCTGCTGGACTGCTGGCGCCTCAGCGGCGAGCGCGCCGTGCGGTGCGCCAATGCGGCCGCACCGCGAACCGTGGTGGCACGGTTGTTTTCCGCCGCCGCCGCCGGCGCCGATGCCCGCGCGCTCGGTCCGGACTGCTATCGCCTGCTGGATCTGGTCTCTCGGGGTCTGCGCCGAGAACAACGCCCGCGTGCGCTCACCGCGGCGCTCGCCCACATCCGCCGCCACCTGCAGCAGCCGCTGAGCATCGACGCGATCGCCGCGGCGGCCGGGCTGAGTCCGCGCGGTCTGCACCGGCTGTTCCGCCAGCAGCTGGACTGCGCCCCGCTGACCTACGTGCTCCAGCTGCGACTCGACCGCGCCGCCGCGCTGCTGCGCGCCGACCCGGACCTGCTGGTCAAACAGGTCGCCAACCGCTGTGGCATCCCCGACCAACGCCACTTCGCCCGCCTGTTCCGCCGTCGCCACGGGGCGACCCCACGCGCGTGGCGCGCAGCCCAGCAACGGCGCTCCGACGCCAACGGCCTGCCTGTTCCAGCACCGTAGCGCCCACCAGTCTGGTGGTCGGTCTCAGCAATCCCGCAACATCTGCTGGCCGCGGATGGGCAGCTCCTCCGTTGGGATTTTCTCGCTGTGGCGCTGCCGCGCCATCGTCATCCCGCCGCGTATCTGTCCATCCGGGACTGCGCGCATGAGCCACCCTGCTTGGAGACAGGCCACTAGTCCTGGGCGAAAGAGGCGCCGAATGCCAGGCGTACCGTCCCGTCCGCGTGTTCGGCGGTCCACAAGACCGGCGTGTCGACGAACTGTCGCGTCGCCTGGGTCAAAGCCGCCCGGGCGCTACGGTCTGCGCGCTCCAGCGTCACCGGATACGGCACGTCGCGCGGCAGCCACCCGCCGGTGCTGACGGCCACGAAACCGCCCTGCGCCTGGGGCACGGTCTGCAAGCGCGCCAGCATGGCACCGGCCGGACCGCTGTAGGCGAAATCAGGCATCGTCTGGTTCAACGGGCTGGTCAACACCAGCGCGCGATCGACCATGTGCACCACCCCCTCTTCACGGGCATCGCCGATCGCGACCATCTGCGGGAAGGCCGCCTCGATCGCCGCGGCCACCGCGGCCGGACAGGCATGGTCCAACCCCTCCGGAATCACCACCGCGTGCGTTCGCCACCACCCCGCGGGCCGCTCGCCGGTCACCGCCGTCTCCACCGTGAACGCCACGCCGGCACGCCGGCAGTGCGCAGCGAAAACGGAGAAGCGCTCGGTCTCGACCGCGCTCAGCGCTGTGACCCCCATGACCACGAGCAGCAGCAGGCACGACGATCGCATGGACATACAGGCTCCCTCGGCGCCCCCTCTGAAGGAGGCCCGCCTTTCTGCTGTTCCATCAGGGGACTTCGTCCCCCGAACCCCCTGTGCCTTGCGCTTAACGCTCACTGCCGACCGCGGTTCACGCCAAACCGGAAGTGCCGCTCAAGCGCCCAGGCTCATGCCGCCGGCACTGTGGACCAGCAGCACCCGCGGCAGATTGGCGACGATGTCCTGCACCCC
>JBEPXK010000252.1:0-6026 GCA_041641915.1 Planctomycetota bacterium | reverse complement strand
GCCGGACCCCGGGTCAGCCGCTGCTGGCTCGCGACCGGCGCCGCGCGGCTGGCGCTAGCCGACGGCGAGCGCAGCTGGCCGTTGCGCGCCGACGAGCACATGGCGGTGCATCGGCGCCACGGCGCCACCGCCATCCTCCCACCCCGCAACGCGGCGAGCGAACTGGCGGTCTGGGATCTGACCGCCGGCTTGCAGCCCACCCTGATGCCGGTGGCCGGGAAGGCCGCGATGCCCCCCATGCGCCTCGACCCGCGCGCCGACACCGCCCCCGGCGGCGGCCTGCTGGTCGACGGCCGCCATACCGCCTGCGTGGAGGACGGCGACGGGGCTCTGCTCGCCGCCATCCGCCAGGCGGGTGGCGTCTGCTTCCAGGCCTGGTTCATCCCCCACCAGCCCTTGCGCGGCTACCACCGCCTGCCGGTGTTGTTCCTCGGCATCGACACCCCGGCCGGTCGCCGACAATTGGTGGCCAACCTCGAGGTCGAGCGGGTCCGTTGGCACCGACCCTGCCTGCTGGCCCTGAACATCGCCGCCGACGGCACCGTTTCGTTGTTCACCATCCAAGAGCCCGACACGGTCATCCCCGCGACCCGGATGCCCCGTTTTGCCGGTGGCCCCGCGCGCTGGAACGGCGACCTGCGCCTCTGTGCTGCGCTGCAGGTGCGCGACGACGACGGTCCGACGCCGGAGAACGCACCGGCCGCCGGCCCGCTGGCCGCGGCCTTCCGGGTGCACCCGGACCTCCAGCCCGACGCCCACTGGCAGCTCACCATGCTCGAGCTCAGCGCCGGCGTCGGCATCCGCGACGCCGGCGCCATCAGCGCGCGCTACGCGGCCGAACACGCCTATTGGGCTTCCTTCGCCGCCGACTGAGTCAGCAGCGCCCCAAGCCGCCGGCCCGTCACCATGGAGCTCTCCATCAGAGGGGGCGCTGCCCCCTCGCGCCTTCGGCGCGTACCCCCCCGGCCTCGGTCGCCCTTCGCCAGCTTCGCTGGCGTTTCCGCCGGGCCTTCGGCCCATTTTCGGCGGAAAACAGGGCTCTGTCGGCCGATGGGGGCCGGCCCGGCCCCCATGACCCCCTCGGCGGCGCGCTGACGCGCGCAAGGCCAGGATCGGTTTGGTAGCCTTTCCTGGAGCTCTGAGGGCCCCGTCACCATGGCCACCAACCATCCAGGCCGCCGTGCTGGATGATACACCGACTGTAGCGGCGTTGCGCGTCGCGTTAGCTCGCAGGTTGGCAGGCAAATCCCTCCTGAACCACGGAGGTCTCATGTCGCTCGCACACCGCCTGCATCCCACCACCGGCCTGTTGCTGATCCTGCTGCTCGGTGTCACCACGCGGAGCATTGGTGCGCTCGAGGCACCGCCCACCGGCGCGCGGCCGCCGACTCCCGCAGAGGAAGCGGCCTGGCGCGCCGGCGCCCAGCGCATCACCCGCGTCCACCTCAACCGCATCGGCCAGCAGCGCGTGCGCGCCCACCGGCGCGCGGGTGGCCTGGCGGTGGAAGCGCTCGCCGCGCCGGAAGAAGCGGCGCGCGCCGTGGGCGAGGAACTGGATCTCGCCCCCCTCGCCGCGGAGACCGCCCCGGCCCGGATCGAGAGCACGGCGGTCACCTACACCCTGCCCGACGCGGTGGACAACAGCACCCTCGCCTGCTTCCCCCCGATCGGCGACCAGGGCAGCCTCGGCTCCTGCGCCTCGTTCAGCACCACGTATTACATGCTGACCCACATGACCGGCCTCGTTCGCGATTGGGATGCCAGCTCCGGCGGCGATGCCTACCGCTTCTCGACCAAGTGGACCTACAACCTCATCAACGGCGGCTCCGACAGCGGCTCCAGCCGCCAGGCAGCGATCGCGCTGTTCGCCGACCATGGCGCCGCGACGCTCGCCGAGCTCGCCTACGACAACGACTATCGCAGCTGGGTCCGCGATGCGGCGCTCTGGCGCACGGCCATGGGCCGGCGCATCGCCGCCTATGGCGAGGTCGACGATCTCGACACCGACGCCGGCCTGCTGGTGCTCAAACAACTCCTGAACAACGGCTACATCTGCACCTTCGGCGCATCCGACCCCAGCGAGGACTGGCAGGTGCGCAACATGGGCGGCACCAAGGTGGTCTACGTCGCCGACGACCGCGGCAGCGGCCATGCGATGACCATCGTCGGTTACGACGACACCCTGTGGTGCGACATCAACGGTGACGGCGACGAAGACCCCTATGAACGCGGCGCGTTGAAGATCGCCAACTCCTGGGGCCCGAGCGACAGCTGGGGCATGAACGACGGCTTCTACTGGGTCGCCTACGATGCCCTGCGTGACACCAGCCGGGTCGAGGCCAACGGCACGACCTGGCCGATCCCCGAGCGGCGGACGCTGTTCAACGAGGCCGACTGGATCGTCCCCCGCGTCGCCTACACCCCCGAGCTCGTCGCCACCTTCACCCTGCGCCACGCCAACCGCGGCAAGATGGCGCTGCGGCTGGGTATCGGCGACAGCGATGCGACCACCGCGGCCACCAGCTGGAGACCGGCCGCGCTGCGCTTCGACGGCGGCGCCTACGCCTTCGACGGCAGCACCAGCACCTGCGATGGCGCCTTCGCGCTCGACTTCACCGATCTGCTCCCGCAGACCGCCGGCACGCACCGCTTCTTCCTCGCGATGGAATCCTACACCCAGACCGGCGACCAGCGCATCCTGGCCTACGCACTGACCGACGCCGACGGCACGATCCTCGCCGATGGCGTCGGCACCCCGGCCGATGCTGCCGGCGACGAGGCGGAGGTCTGGGCCAGCTTCGACCCGGCCGCCGCGCAGCCGACCACGGTCTGGCTCGAGGTGATCGACGCCACCGCCAGCGAGGCCGACCACGATAGCGCCAGCCTGCGCATTCACCGCGACACCACCGCGGCGGCCTGCCAGGTCCGTTACCGCCGCAGCGGCTCCGCCGCCAGCGGCGATGTCGCCCTGGCCTGCGACGGCGCGGCGATCGACGGGGTCCTCTCCTTTCCCGCCGGCACCGCCTCGCTCGATCTGACGCTGACCCCGATCGACGACTGGCAGCACGAAGACAGCGAGAGCGTGCGCATCGAACTGCTCGCTGGCGGCGCGATCGTCACCGGCGACCCGGATGCCGCGACCATCCGCATCACCGACAACGACCCGGTGCAACTGGTACTCGACACCACCCGGCTCTACGTGCCTGAAGGCGACAGCGCGAGCGTGCACCTTCGCCTCAGCGCTGCCCCCGCCGCGCCGTTGACCGTCACGGTCGCGCAGCTCGACGCCTACGAGACCGATCTCGGCCTCACCGGTGCGGCCAGCTTCACCTTCGATGCCGACGACTGGGATCAGCCGCGAATGATCACCGTCGCCGCAGCGCAGGACGACGACACCTGGTCCGGCAACGTCGGTTTCCGTTGCGAAGCCGACGGCTGTATGCCGCAGGATTTCTACGCCTACGAGATCGATGACGACAAGGCGGCGGTCGAGGTCGCCGCCTCGTCGCTGGTGGTCGACGAGAACGGCACCGCCACCCTCGGCGTCCGGCTGTCCGCGGCGCCGAGTGAGAACGAGACGGTGCGCGCGAGCTTCGATGGGGGCGACCGTGACCTGAGCGTAAGCGGCGGCGCCGAGCTGGTGTTCACGCCGGCGAACTGGGACACCTGGCAGCAGGTGACCGTCGCCGCGGCCGATGACCTCGACGGCTATGATGGCGAGGCGCTGCTCTACGTGGAGGGAGCGCGCTACGCCTTTGTCGCCGTGCACGAGAACGACGACGACCCGACGAGCATCGCCATTCTGCCGGTCGATCACGCGCTCCACGTCAAGGAGGCCGACAGTGCCCCGAGATCGCTGTCCTTCAGCCTCAGCGGCCCCCCGGCGCAGGCGGTGGAGGTGCTGGTCGAGCAGATCAGCGGCGATACGGACATCATCGTCACCGATCCCGGCCCCTTCACCTTCACCCCCGAGAACTGGAACACGCCCCAGTCGGCTGCCGTGCGCGCGCTCCAGGACACGGATGCGGTCGACGGCACCGCCGTGCTCCGTTGCCGCATCGCCGGCCTGGCCGCGGCCACCGTCACGGCACGCGAGCAGGACATCGACAAGGTCACCTACGAGGTCGACACGAACAGTCTCGCGGTGCATGAAGGCGGCACGGCCAGCCTGCGGGTGCGCCTGACCAGCCCGCCGCGGTCCACGGTCGACTTCACCGTCGACCGCGTCTCGGGCGACGCCGACATCAGCCTCGATCAGGGCGCGAATCTCACCTTTGGCCGCGACGATTGGTCGCAGTGGCAAAGCATCCGGTTCGCCGCCGCCAACGACGCCGACGCGGCCAACGGCAGCGCCACCTTCGAGCTCAGCACCCCAGCGGCCTGGACCGTCACCACCGTCACCGTGGACGAGGCCGACGCCGCAAGCACCGCGATCGTCGTCGATCGCAGCGTGCTCGCTATTGCCGAGAACGACGAGAGCATCCTGCGCGTGCGGCTCAACCGCGCTCCCGACAGCGAGCTGACCGTCAGCGCGGCCACCGGCTCCGGGGCCGGCGACTGCAGCTTCCCCGGCTCATCCGAGCTCGTCTTCGACGACACGAACTGGTCCGACTGGCAGGACCTGCGCGTCGCCGCGGCCGATGACAGCAACAGCTACGACGATCACGGCCATCTCACCCTCAGCGCCAACGGCCTCGAGGACCACGAACCGGCGGTGCGCATCATCGACGACGACGTGGTTCAGCTGGTGGCCGAACGCGAGCCCCTGGGGGTGAGCGAAGGCGGTACCGCCATCTGGCGCGTACGGCTGGACCGGGCGCCGGGCGCAGCCCTCACCGTGACCTGCTCGGCCGCCAACGGCGATCCGGACCTGACCATGCGCGATGCGAGTGGAGCGCCGACCGGGTCGCTGGAGTTGGACTTCGACGACGGCGACTGGGACAGCTGGCACGAGATCACGCTGCGCGCCGACGCCGACGCCGACGCCGCCGAAGGCTGGCTGTGGTTGATCTGCTATCACAACCGCAGCGGTCCGCTCAACCAGCGCTTCCTGATCGAGGAACGCGACGACGAGGCGCGTAGGCGCAGCATCGCCCTGAACGTCGCCTGGCCGGCCGGGAGCATCGACGACTGCGTCCTGCGCCTGGATGACGACCCGTACACCGACACCCCGATCGAATCCGGCAAGTCGACCACCTTCGCCCCGCTCGAAGAGACCGCCGACCACGCGTTCAGCTTCCACGCGGTCCCGGGCGGGCCGGGCTGAGGCCCGGACCGACCCCGGGCTGCCGGATCCTTGGCATTTCCTGCAATCAATGCCGATTGGCGTTGACGGTTCCGATCTGCCACTCAAGGGTCTGGCATGGCCAACGCCGAAGCTGCCAGCGCCCGTCTCCAGCCACTGGCCGGAATCCCGACCGACGACCATCAAGGGCGTCAGGGCGGGGTCCCGCTGCGGGTGCTGCTGCGGCCGCTCATCCCCCCACTCAAACGGCACTGGCGCTACCTCGTGCTGGGCATCCTCTGCGGCTGGGGCAAGTTCCTCCTGCCGCTGCTGATTCCCTGGCTGGCCAAGCGAGTGGTCGACCAGGTCCTCACCAGCGCTGATGACACCACCCGCGCGCTGCACGACCTCCAGGTCTACGCCGCCATCGGCTTCACCGCGGTGTTACTGGTCGGCGTGGCGACCTATTACCGTCATTTTCTCGCAGCCTCGTTGCGCGCCCGGGTCCAGCACCACCTGCGCAAGCAGCTGTTCCACCACATCCAACGCCTGTCGATGCGCTTCTTCGCGCATCACCACTCGGGCTCGCTCGGCTCGCGGGTATCCAAGGATATCACCCATGCCGGCCTGATCATCGACAAGGGCATCATCCAGCTGTCGATGGACGGGGTCAGCTTCCTCGTCTGTGCGGCCCTGCTGGTGAGCATGAACTGGATCCTGGCCCTGATCACCTTCGTGCTGTTGGGGCTGATCGGCTGGTCGCTGCAGCATTTCCGCCCCCACATCCGTCGTCAGCGGCGCA